>CALKDE010000141.1 GCA_938082955.1 uncultured Pseudomonadales bacterium | reverse complement strand
TTGGCTAGAAATTTTCACGGTATGTATTAATAACTAATCTCTCGATGTAATTAAAGTATTTTTTCAAACTGCTTATCTAACCGCTTCCCTGAAATTGGGATGTGCGTCCCTAATGTTTGCGCGAATAATGACACTCGAAACTCTTCCAGCATCCAGCGAAGGAGAAGCAATCCCTCTTTATCATTAGCCGCGGACTTTGATTTCAGGCGCCTGTATCTGTCTTGATACTGAGATAGCAGTACCGTATTAGGCTTATCTTTATCTCCCATATGAGGGACCTTATTCAAGCGCATCGATAATGCTTTTAAATACCGAGGATACTGAGCAAACCACACCAGACCGGTTTCAGACAGAAAGCCTTCATGAAGCAGACCGCCAAGCTGGTTTTCTACATCTTCGGCGACATAGGCCAAAGCCCCCTTCTTAAGACCCGATACGACACGGCCTATTTCGTAGTGCTCGTTCATTACTTGAATAAAGATCGATTCTATTTTTTCCGCAAGGTTAAGCACTTTAGACTTGCCCCCGTTTAAGCGCTGCTCGAATTCTAGTTTGCTACGCGGCATTGAACCATCAAGATCGAAGGCCGCTATATAACTTATCCATGTTGCATCCAGTGCTAGCTGACCCAACGAAAAAGGCGCTTTCAGCACTAACGTATCGGCTAATCTGACGAACTTCTTCTTCAGCTGATTACGCTGCTGAATGCTCCTCAACTGGTAGAGCTTTACTAGGCCTTGCTTGTGCTTGTGTTGTGCGAGAAATTTGTCGGAAAACAGACAAACTCCCACAGTTTCACCCTCGTCCACGAGAGCCGGAAAGCGTATTAACTTTAAGGATTCACCGATTTCGACTTGCTCTGGCAGATCCTCAAAGTCCCAATCTTTGGCACCTGTTGCCTCTAAGGGATGATTATAACCAGAATCTTCCTTGGCCTTGTGAGTTACATCACTAAGGATAGGGCCATTTTCACTGTTTTCCAGCAAACCTTGCTGTTGGAGTTGCTCCCGAACCTCGCGAATACTGCCCGCAAACGCAATCTCCTTATCTGAGCCTTTCAATACACGAATCTTGGTGTTCAGATGAGCAGGCAGCTGTATCTGTTCGAACTCTGCTCTATCTAATTCAAGGCCCTTTAGATTGCGAATCTGAGCTAGCAAGGAGGCAATTATATCCCCGTCCTTATTCGACATCTGTTCACAAGCCTTGGCGACAAACGCGTTTACTGGTATGAAGTTCTTACGACGAGATTTTGGCAAACCCTTAATAAGCGCTGTACATTTTTCAGCTAGGTTGCCCGGCACGGCCCAGTCGAGATCGGCCTGTTGTAGTTGGCTAACCATCTGTATGGGTACTTCCAAGGTGGCTCCGTCAACTTTGCTGCCTGGCTCAAAAACGTACTCGAGCCGCAGATTATTTTTGTGTACCGCAGCCGCATCCGGAAACGAATGTAACGCATCCATCGCGGTATCCGAATCGATCAAATTATCAACAGTCATCAATAGAGATTTTTCGGCAGACTCGCCTTGCTTGCGAACCCATGCAGCTAAGTCTCGAGTAGAGCACACAGTCTCTGGCAGGCGTTGCTCATAGAATGCGGCTACATCGCGTTCGGCTACTAGCAAGTCCGGTCTTCGCATTTTTTCTTCTTGCTTTGCAAGGGACGCCAGAAATTCGCGATTCCGATGATAAACCTTTAGGTCAGTAGAAACCTCGCCGGCAATCAATCCTTCTTGAATAAAGAGCGTTCTGGAGATTTTGGGATCAATCTTGCTATAACTTAGCAGAGCTTTCTCAATGATCACTAAACCATAGAGTTGCACCTTCTCATAGGCCATTACCTGCTGACGCTTCTTGCTCCAGTGCGGCTCAAAATACTCCCGTTTAACGAGGTGCAATGCCATCTCTTCAATCCACTCGGGTTGGATCTTGGCTGCGGTTGTTGCGAAAGTTTGCGACGTCTCAATCTGCTCCCCACTAACTATCCACTTCGCACCTTTGTTGGCCAAGACTGAGGTCGAGAACAAGGAGAAAGTCTTATTCCTATTACCTCGAAAGCTCCGCCCATCTAATCGTTTGGCTATCTGGCTTAAGGAGCCACTGATCAAGCTTTTATGAATCCCCTCATAATCTCCAATCTCTCGATTCATACGAAGACCAAGTTTCTGGCAGGAAAGAAGTAATTGATGATGAACCTCGCGCCATTCACGCATGCGCATATAAGAGAGAAAGTATTTCTTGCAGTGCTTTCGCAGCTGCCCCTGATTCAGGTCCTGCCTTTTCTTCTCGTAGTCTTCCCATAACTTTACTAGGCTTAAAAAATCAGAATCTTCATGATCGAATTCGGCTAATTGCTGCTTAGCTTGCTGCCTATTATCTGTTGATATTTCTCTCGGGTCTTGAATGCTCAGCGCACTGACTACGATTTGCAGTTCGCGCAGGCAATTTTGCGTGCTCGCAGTAATTAACATTTGTGCGTATCTAGGATCTACTGGCAGGACAGCCATCTTGCGGCCGCTGGGCGTCAATTGCCGTGAATGACTTAGAGCGTTTAGCTCTATCAGCAGCTTTACCCCTTCATTAATTGCTCTAGGTTCTGGGGCATCTAGAAAAGGAAATTGTTCAATTTCTCCAAGGCGCAGATATTTCATGCGTAATATTACAGAGGCGAGGTTCGTTCGCATGATTTCTGGGTCGGTAAATTCCGGCCTCGATTCAAAATCACTTTGTGCATACAAACGGATACAGACACCATCGGCCATGCGTCCGCAACGCCCTTTCCTTTGATTCGCGCTCGCTTGAGAGATAGCCTCAATAGGCAGACGCTGCACCTTACTCTGCAAGCTGTAACGACTTATTCGCGCAAGCCCCGTATCGATAACATAGTTGATACCAGGAACTGTAATCGATGTTTCGGCAACATTCGTGGCCAAAACAATTTTTCTGCCCCGCCCGGGTTTGAATATTTTAATCTGCTCCGAATAACGCAGCCTGCCATACAGTGGCAAGATTTCTACGTCTCGATACTTTTGCTTACGCAGCTTCGTCGCGGTTGCACGTATCTCTCGCTCGCTGCTGAGAAATACCAGGATATCGCCGCTGGACGCCCCCTTTTGCTTGTCGTTATTAGCAATCTCTTCAACGGCTTTAATAATGCCATCAATCTGCAGATCGTCGTCGATCAGCTCTGTGGACATCTCCGCGAGAGGTGCATAACGTGTCTCTACTGGATAGGTCCTACCGGAAACCGCTACGATCGGTGCATTGTTAAAATGCTTAGAAAATTTCTCAACATCGATAGTAGCTGAGGTCACAATTAGCTTGAGGTTCTTACGCGTTTGTAAGAGTTGCTTAAGATAGCCAAGCAGGAAATCGATATTGAGTGAGCGCTCGTGTGCCTCATCGATAATCAACACTTCATATTTATTGAGAAGCTTGTCTTGCTGAATCTCGGCGAGCAAAATACCGTCCGTCATTAATTTCAGGAAGGTCTGCTCGCCAGTATTATCCTTGAAACGTATTTGTGAACCGACTCCAGCGCCAATCTGTGCACCGAGCTCATCGGCGATTCGATTTGCTACCGATAATGCAGCCAAACGCCGTGGCTGGGTGTGGCCAATAAGGCCCCGCACACCAAATCCAGCATCAAGGCAGATCTTCGGTAGTTGCGTGGTCTTTCCTGAACCGGTGTCTCCCGCGACGATCAGCACTTGGTGCTCACCGAGTAATTTTGCTATTTCTCCAGCACGGCCGCTCACTGGAAGGTTTTCTGGATAGGCAATTTTCGCTGGAATCGCTGCGCGTCTCAATTCACAGGCTCGCTGAGATTTAGCGATTGCCGCTGCAGCAGCGGCTACCGATGATGCCAGATCTTTCTCTGACAAATGGCCTGGCTCGATTTTACTTAGCGCATTCTGCAAACGAAAAATATCTGCGAGCTGGCAAGTATCGAGCTTCTGCTTCAATGAATCTAACACGGTTTACCGTTTTCGGATGTAGACTGGGGGTTACTCTCTCACAAAGGCACTTCTGCTAGCCCTTCTGGCGCAATTCTCTATGTAAAATTTTCCCAATTATTGATTTAGGAATGTCTTCGATTAAAACGAATTCTCGAGGCAACTTGTAAGCCGTCAGCCCTTGCTTACAATGTGCCCGCACAGATTCGATATCGACATCTTTCTGACTCGGCACAATAAAAAGCTTGATCGACTCACCCGTCTTTTCTGATGGCACTCCAATTGCTGCGCTCTCTAAAATATCTGGGTGCCGATTGACCCAGTCTTCGATTTCGTTAGGAAAGACATTGAAGCCAGAAACGAGGATCATGTCCTTCTTGCGATCGACGACAGAGATAAAGCCATCTTCGCTAATTTCCACATAGTCACCCGTCTTAAACCAACCGTCACTCGTTAGCGCTTCAGCAGTCTCTTTCTCGGCTTGCCAATAGCCCTTCATTACTTGAGGGCCTCGAATCCAAAGCTCCCCACGCTCGCCTGCAGCAACCTCAACGCCATCATCGCTCATGACCCTTGTTTCGGTCTCAGGCACTACAGGGCCCACGGTGCCCGCACGTTCCTTGCCTGGAATGTTGACAGCGACAACAGGGGAACACTCCGTTAAGCCATAGCCTTCATAGATTGGACTATCAGTCGCCTTAGTCCATTCTTCACTGACGGACGTCGTCATTGCCATGCCACCAGCACCGCAAAATTTCATAGCGCTAAAATCGATACTGGGAAAATCCTTGTGCCGCAGCAAAGCAAGATACAAGGTATTGATACCTACAAACCCACTGATGGACCATTGTTTGAACATTTTAATTAGCGCGGCAATGTCTCTAGGGTTCGTTACTAAGATATTGTGATTGCCCGCATAGGGCATGGTGAGACAGTGCAACAAAAATGCGTAGCTGTGATACATCGGTAGTGGGGCTAAAATATTTTCAATTTTGTCTTCGATCACGCCGAGGCAACGGGAACGCAGCTGCATCATATTCGTAATTAAATTATTGTGGCTCAGCATGGCGCCCTTAGCAAAGCCAGTAGTACCTCCTGTATACAAGATCAGAGCGATATCATCGCCCTGCCCAGCTTCAGGGTAATTGAATGGCGGTACTGGGCTATTAACTACAGCATGGAAGTCAACAGTGTTGTTCAAGGAATAAGCTGGCACCAGTTTTCGAATGTATTTAATGGCAAAGTTTAGGAAATGACGCTTAAGGGGCTTCTGAAGATCACCGAACTGAGTCACGATGACTGTTTCAATAGCGGTTTCAGCTAATATTTTTTCTAACTTGTCACATAAGTTAGCCAGTATCACGATGGCTTTAACACCTGAGTCTTTGAACTGGTGCGCCATCTCTTGAGCTGTGTATAAAGGGTTGGTATTAACTACCACTAAGCCAGCTCGAGTCGCCCCATAGAACGCGATAGGAAACTGCAGGATATTCGGCAGCTGAATAGCTATTCTGTCGCCAGGCTTAAGATTCGTTTCGGTGATCAAGTAGTGCGCGAAGCGGTCGCTTAACTCATTTACTTCACTGTAATTTAGGGTTCTACCGAAGCATGTGAACGCAGGTAATTGCGCGTGCTCGCCACAGAAATTATCGATCACCTGCGATAGTTTAGAGAATTTTTCAGGTCGTAGATCGCCGCTAAGTTTCTCAATCATAGTCATCACTTCGTCAGCAAAGTCATAGCTTCTTCCAGACCTTTAACAGAAAGAGGGAACATTCGGTTTTCTACAAGCTCTCTGACGACTTCAATTGAGTAGCTGTGCTCCCAAAAGTCTTTAGGTGTTGGATTGATCCATACCACATTATCAAAAACATCTGTGAGTCGCTTTATCCAAACCGCACCCGCTTCTTCGTTATAGTGCTCGATACTGCCTCCAACATGAGTCACCTCATAGGGGGCCATAGTAGCATCCCCTACAAATATGACTTTGTAGTCTTTGGAGTACTTGTTAAGTATATCAAATGTCGATGTCGTCTCCGCGTGGCGCCGGATACTCTTTGACCATACAGATTCGTAGATAAAATTATGGAAATAGAAATATTTGAGATGTTTGAATTCTGTTCGCGCGGCGGAAAACAACTCTTCACATAATTTAACGTGGGGGTCCATCGATCCACCTACATCGAAAAACAACAAAACCTTCACCGAGTTGTGGCGCTCCGGCACCATCTTAATGTCGAGTAACCCCGCATTTTTGGCTGTCGATGAGATGGTGTCGCTAATATCCAGCTCTTCATCCGCGCCGGTTCTCGCGAATTTACGTAGCCGACGCAGTGCCATCTTGATATTTCTCGTTCCAATTTCTACCGAATCGTCCAGGTCGCGATAGTTGCGCTTGTCCCATACCTTGACGGCACTCCCGTTGCGGCCCTCTTGCTGCCCGATGCGGATTCCTTCTGGATTGTATCCATAGGCTCCAAACGGTGATGTACCTCCAGTGCCGACCCACTTATTACCCCCTTCGTGTCTCTTTTTTTGCTCATCCATTCGCTTACGGAATTCCTCCATGAGCTTATCTAAACCTCCCAGCGCCTGGATCGATGCTTTTTCTTCTTCGCTGAGCATCGACTCCATCTGTTTTCTTAGCCAGTCATCAGGAATCTGATACATCGCCAGGTCGTTGATGGCGTCGACGTTCTCGAAATATTTTCCGAAAGCTATGTCGAACTTGTCGAAGTTTTTTTCATCTTTGACAAAACACAGTCGTGACAGGTAGTAGAAGTCTTCGACATTCGCAAAGATCACGTTTTTCTTCAAACATTCAAGCAGGGAGAATAGCTCAGTGAAGGAGACGGGAAGCCGCTCCTGTTTGAGGGTCATGAAAAAATTAATTAGCATAAATGCGCTTCTTCCAGGTCTAAGATCGGGCTGCCCGAGGCTAGCGCTTAGCTCTATGCATGAAGGCTAGTTTCTCTAGTAAGTGCACGTCCTGCTCGTTCTTCAATAGCGCACCGTAAAGAGGTGGGATAGCGTTTTTTGCACTGTGATTCTTTAGCACATCTTCTGGAATATCGTCGGCCATTAGTAGCTTAAGCCAGTCGATCAGCTCAGATGTTGACGGCTTCTTCTTTAAACCAGGTATTTTTCTCACATCGAAAAACACATCCATCGCTTGAGAGAGTAATTCCTTCTTGAGATTTGGGTAATGCACATCGACTATTTTTTCCATAGTCTGAGGGTCTGGAAACTCGATGTAGTGAAAGAAGCAGCGACGAAGAAAAGCATCAGGGAGTTCTTTCTCGTTGTTACTCGTAATAATAACGATAGGCCGCGTTTTCGCCTTGATCAATTCCTTCGTCTCATAGACGAAAAATTCCATCTTATCGAGCTCCAAGAGCAGGTCATTTGGAAATTCGATATCGGCTTTGTCTATCTCATCGATAAGCAGTATTGATTGGTCACCAGACTCAAAAGACTCCCAGAGTTTGCCTGGCACGATATAGTTGCCGATATCGTGAACTTTATCGTCGCCTAACTGCGAATCGCGCAATCGTGAGACCGCATCGTATTCATACAGACCTTGCTGCGCCTTCGTAGTTGATTTGATGTGCCATTGAATCAGAGGCAGATTCAGGGATTTGGCAATCTGCTCTGCCAGCATCGTCTTACCCGTGCCGGGCTCGCCTTTAATTAATAACGGTTTCTGTAGTGCAATTGCCGCGTTGACGGCCAACTGCAATTCGTTTGTCGCTACATACTCGTCGGTACCGGTAAAATTCATCAATCTTTTCCACTGCTTAATTTGCGTGCGCGTATTGTAAACATCAGTCCCCTATTAATACAGGAAAAACCAGATTTTGCGCCGCTTAGTGCGCCCTAGCCTTGCTAAGAGCAGGTGGCACTAAACCCTACCTTTTGCATGGATTTCGCTGGCAAACCCTTCAGTTCCAAATCCTAGGCCTCATCTGCCTGTTTAGGCCCCTCTACCGAAAAGCGTCCTGCCGCGCCATAAGGCCTTGAACACACTGGAAGATGTTGTCTCTAATTTATGCCGATGCGATTCATTCACCAAAGCTACGGTGAGGCAGACAGCGGCATAGCTTAGGAGGTTTGGTTGATTGCCCTCGCAGCCTAGGATCAACATGCGCCTAAATAAGCGGGCATAAAAAGGCACTAGCAAGACATCGGCACAGCTAGCATGATGCAGTGCCACAGCAATCCGCTTTCGACAGACTGCTTCGTGTCAAGGGACAGTAATTGATAAGACCACCGACGACTAGCCTGATAAAACCACCGGTCAAGACAAGCCTCTGCTTACTAAGCGGTGGTTTTAAATTAGTAAATTTTCAACTATTGCCAGACAGAGGGAAATCAGCCCAAGAATTCGCGCGCACGGAGGATATCTGTTTCAGATAATCACTTTGTTACCGTAGAATTACGCTTTATCTTCTCGTTATTTAGATTTTTTAGGTCTTTTCGCTTTTTAAAAAAAAACATGATTCCAGCCAGCAGCAGGCCAAACAGCACTGCTAAAATAAGAGGCACGAGGCTCCTGAAAGCAGCTTCAAAACCTCCGGTAATAGCGTCAAGAGCGGCTACCATAAGCGCGGGGGCCATTACGCTTTCCTGAGAATTGCTGTACCAAGGGGTAAAAATAACAGCTATCGCAACCGCGCGGAGACTATAGGATGCCCAAATCGCTCGCTTGAATCGAGTTACTCTCCAAAAGATGCCAGTAAAAAGTACCGCCGCACCTAAATACAGGGTCCAGAAAAACCAGTAATTACCGATCGAATCCATTACGCCTTGACCCATCGAATAAGATGTTCTTCGAAACCATCAGGGTGCACATATTCCTCAGAAATCACCCTATCTTCGAGCAATATACCTGCCGCTGCCATTTTCTTATCCGAGCCAGCCAGCAACGGATGCCAGTCAAACAGCTGCTCACCATTAAAGCGAAGTTTATAGGCACAGGTATCGGGCATCCAAGTACTCGTCTGAAGATTCATTTCCCGCACGTCGAGGCAATCGGGAACTAATTCTGTTCGGGCCTCATAGCAGCCGCAGAGGCTGGTTTTTTCATCGAAATAACGGCATACAATGCGTGTATAGCGAACCTCATTGCTATCCTCGTCGGTGAATTTCTTAAGACAACAACGCCCACATCCATCACACAGCCCCTCCCATTCCTCGGAGTTTAGCTCATCTAACGGCAGCTCCCAGAATTTTGGTCGCAATCCAACGTTAGCAGCAGTCATTAATCGTCCTTAGTAATTATCGCGGTGAGCTCAAGCTCTAACAGCTCGCGCCGCCACCCTACGAAGTCGCCTGACCACTGTAATTCTCCATCTCTTTCAAAGCTTCTG
>CALKDE010000140.1 GCA_938082955.1 uncultured Pseudomonadales bacterium | reverse complement strand
TACCGCTTCGATGCGAGAAACGCCACCAGTAATTTGCAGTGCAGGGAGAGACAACGTTACATCGGGCGTATTAACACTGGAATATTGGAAGAGATAGAAGATCAATGTGCCACATCTGGCCGTGTGGTTTCGCTGAAGATTAACGGTACGTTTTGAATGAGCCGGCACGTGGTGTCTGAGTGATTTTTATGAAAGGGCCTAATCGTAGGCGCCCAGAATATCGAATCAAATACTTCGACAGCTATATAGTAAAGTTTTATGAATGCGACTAATAAAACGATTCAGGTAGTTGTTACTCTTGAACATTCATAAAGGAATTGACAGCCAGCCTCTTGTGCGTGCTTTTAGCTTTAGCATCGAAAGAGATAAGGCACTGTATGGCCTAAAAGGCATCTTGTCAGGTCTTGTCGCAGATCAGCGCCTCAACGAGATGGAGCTGCTGTTTCTCGATTCTTGGCTTCAATCTCAAGAGTTTCTTTCCGAAGACGCCGACGTGCGGGCCATCCTCACCCAAGTTGGAGAGATTCTTGAAGGCAGGGTAATTAGTCCGAATGAACTCAACCGGATGCAGGCACTGATCGAACAGATCATCAACGACAAAAATTTCGAGACTTCACAGCGTGTGGGTGATATCGAAGAACTGGCGGGTTTTCTCGCTGGCACCGCCTCCGACAGCGTGCTTAACGATCAAGAAATCACGGCAATGTCTTCCTGGCTTGAGCACAACGCAGCGGTAAGAAAGGTTTGGCCGGCGAGCGTCATCGTGGAGCGTCTAGAGGTCATACTCGAAGACGGGATCATCACCGATGAAGAGCGAAAAAATTTATTAGCTACGGTGCGACACGTTACCGGCACGGATACAGACGAATCGGGCCTGAGTTATGAGACGTCTACGGAAGTCTGGGAAGACTCAGTTGATGGTTTGACGCTAGCAGGTTCAGTTTTTTGCCTCACCGGTGACTTTGTCAGCGGTGATAGAGAGTCGGTGGATGCCCGGCTGTGCTGTCTGGGGGCCGAAACCAATTCCAGTATCAATAAGAGCGTCAACTACCTAGTTATAGGGACTCTGGCCAGCCGTGATTGGCTGTACACCAGCCAGGGTCGAAAGATAGAGAAAGCCCTGTTATTGAAGCGTGAGGGCAGCGATATTAAAATCATCACGCAGCGCACACTGCTAAAGTACGCGCACTAACTCACCCAATGCCTCCTAGAAGAGATAATAGATTCTGGCCTAGCACCGATTAGCGGCCCATTAACCCTTTTATCGCTGCAGGAATGTCCGCTGGAAATACTACGAATTTCGTATTGTCGGAACCCGACAAATTCTGTAACGAGCTAATGTACTTCTCACCAAGCAGATAGACCACGGGCATTTCCTTCTCGCCTATTGCCTCGGTTACTAGAGTGATAGAGCGTTTGCTGGCTTCGGCTAGAATTACCTGTGCTTCGGCTTCGCGCTTCGAAGCCTCAAGCGCACCCTCTGCTTTCAAAATAGCTGCTTGTTTGTCACCATCTGCTCTGGTTACCGTCGCTCTTCGGGCGCGCTCGGCCGCGGCCTGTTCTTCCATCGCACTTTGCATAGTACCGGATGGGTTGATGTCCTGAATCTCCACGGTCTTTAGGGTAATACCCCAATCAGCAATGTCATCAGAAATCGCTGCCTTGAGTTTCGCCTTGATGTGATCTCTGGAGGAGAGTGCGTCGTCTAGACTCATTTCGCCGAGGATAGAGCGCAGTGAGGTCTGTACTAAGGTTTGTATGGCTATGACGTAGTTTTCTACGCCATAAACTGCTTTCTCAGGTGACACGATATTGATATAAGCGACTGCATTGGTGATCAGCACGGCGTTGTCTTTGGTGATTACCTCCTGTGAGGGAATATCGAGCACGATATCTTTAGTCGTGACCTTGAAGGCGACGCTGTCGACATAGGGAATAATAAAATTGAGTCCGGGCTTTAGTGAGCTGTGATACTTGCCAAGTCGCTGCACCACCCACTTAGAACCTTGGGGAACTTGGCGAACGCCCTGGGCAAGGGTGATGAACAGGAAAGCGGCGACCCCAAGGGCCAGTATCGTTCCAATCTCCATTGTAATTCTCCTTAGCTAAAAGTTTGAATTCTTAGAATAGCGTTATTTTTGCCTTTGCCGCTTATACTTTTGTAACTATGAGCGAATTGCCAGACAGATCAATCACGCTGACTCGATCCCCGGCAGTCAATGCATCTTGCGATATGATCAGCCATTCGTCTGATCCAAGAAGGGGGGCTGGGAAGCGAAGCATTCCGAATTTTTCGCCATTTGGAGGATCTAATACCTGCCCGATTTGACCTAACAGTGCTTCTTTGGAAAGACCTGCCTTAGTATTGTCGCGGGAGAGCGGTTTAACAAATTTGAACCAGCCTAGCGCAAACATTAAGGAGGCAAAGGCCCAGATTATTATCTGCGCCGCCTCGGACATGTTGGGAATAATGAGCATAGCTAAACCTACACTGAGAGCAGAGGCGCCGAACCAAATTATGAAAAAGGAGCCAAGAAAAATCTCGCTGAGCATGAGGACAAAGCCCAGTACAATCCAGTGCCAATATAGAAGTTCAAACTCCACAGTGGTTCTCCTAATTAGTATTTAACAGCGTGCATCCAGAGCATCTTTGAGAGTCAGACAAGCAAGGACTCGAAAAATCGATCCCTTTCTTATACTGAGCTTTTTTGGTCGTCTAGTAAATAGATATGGGGTCAAAACCCTTGAATTCCACCATGAAGATAGCGGGATGCCCCCAGCCCAGCAATAGCAAAGGTTTATTGGAACACTGACGCTGAAAAATCCGTTTAATCCTGTCACAATGGCGGCCCTTAAGAGCAATGCCCAGTCAAAGCTGTTATGTCTACGATTTCTGAATTGTCCGCACCGCACCACCACATGGGTGGCGAAGGTTGCGCTGTGCACTTTGCCGCTGCAAACGGTTATCCACCGGGTGCCTATCGGGCGTTCCTGGAACCGTTTTGCGAAAATCATGAGGTTATTGCCAGTTTACACAGACCTTTGTGGGAAGCCCCGCCCGAGATCGAATCATTTAGATCATGGGACGTGCTTGGCGAGGATGTTGGCGAGTTAGTGAGTCAGCTGCAACAGCCAGTGATCAGTGTCGGTCATTCGATGGGCACGGCCGCAATACTTATGGCAGCAGTGCAGCGCCCGGAATTGTTTAAGTCTTTGGTCCTTATCGAACCGGTTATAGTGCCGCGCCGTTACCTTCTTGGTATGAGCTTCTTCAGACGCTTTCGACCCGAAGTGATTCCACTGGTGAAGAGGACGCTTTCGCGCGTCGATCAATTCTCCAGCAGGCAGGAGGCCTTCGACCACTACCGACCAAAGCGGGTTTTCCGGCAGATTAGCGATACAGTGCTGTGGGACTACGTTCAGCATGGAATCAAGGAAAGTGAGCCAGGTGTATTTACGCTTGCCTATAGTAGGGATTGGGAGGCGCGCTGCTACACGCTCGTTCATAATCTGTGGCGCTTGTTGCCGCAGCTTCGTGTGCCTACTTTGGCTATCCGCGCGCAAGATTCTAATACTCTCGCCGTTTCCTCCTGGAATAAGTGGCAATCGATGTCATCGGATGTCGATTTTATCGAGATCGAAGAAGCTGGTCATCTCGTGCCTTTTGAGAAACCGGAGCAACTTGCCAGCACCATTCTTGATTGGATTGAGCCTTAACAACGGCTTGCTGGCTTTCATCTCTTCTTTGGATTGATTTTCTGTATTGATACAGGCGCGCTCCTTGGATAGGCCCGCGTTACTAACAGGGTCGCTCTCTTGATAGATGCTTTCTTATCTGTAAACCGATTACTTAGCGCTGCGTTGTATCGAGTAACGGCAGGGGTAATGGACTCTAAATTCAGAAAGCACAAAAAAAGGGGATCATTATGATCCCCTTTTTTTGTGCCGTTCTTTACTCTACATTTTTTATCTACACCCAAGTCTTTTGAATTAACTCTTCAGGGATCTTGTCTTTGATTTTCTCGTGCAGTTGCGGCAGCTTCGACCAGTGCAGACCTTGCTTATAGTGATGAGCAGTATGGTAGCCGAGATTACCAGTGAATAAGTTATACCAACGATTGACGTTGTTAAATGATGCCTCAAACTCGTTGTCAGTATTCAAGCCAGCGTGATGTTCATAGGTTGCCCAGGCTGTCATAAATAGACCAATGATCATGGGTAAAACGAATAGGAACAAGCCAGCCGTTGGCTGATAAGCTATTAAACCGGCGAAAAACGCGAATGTAATAAATGTATAAAAGATAAAGTCTCGCTGTTCCTTCGGGTGTTCTTTTCCTACTTGATATCCTCGGTAGTAGGCGGTCACAGCAATCAACAAGCTATATTCCAACTCTCCCATCTGTGTGCCGTCATCTCGCGTCCAGCGGCTCTCATCTTTTGTCTGGTCGAGAAAATTATTGTGATGGCCGTAATTATGATGCAGTACCCACAGATTGGTTGTTACGCCGGTGTGCAGGGCATAGAAAAATTCCATCACGCGATTGGGAATTAGGGTTTTGAATGTAGGTGCGTGTTGATGATGGTGATTCCAAGCGCAGATCTGCGACTTCGGAATGATCATAATGAAGAAATAGGCTCCCAAGACATAGGCATTGCTGACTAGGAAATAGAGAGCAAAGTCCAATGCACTAAGGCAAAGAATGAAGAATACTGGCCAACGGTCTGCGGAATTTTTGAACACTTCTAGTATTGTTTAAGTCTTTTGCTAGTCAAGGTGAGCCGCAGACTATCACATTTTTTAGTTGGATTGCAGTAGCTGGGGTGCATAGAAATTGATTGGAGTCAGCTGAACAGGCCTAAGCTTAGATGCCGCGGTGGCAGCCACATCAGGTGGCTGAGTAAGCGCGAGCAGAGTGCACACCCGGATCACCCCGCGTTTACATTTCAGCCAGTGCTTCAGAGAATATAAATCTTTGATTTTAAATGATAAATAGGGAAAATATTGCGAAATCAGCACCTGCAACCCCGGCTAACTGCACAGCTTCACAGTGAAAATGGTGCTATGGCTAGAGGGTTCACTACTCGTATCGCAGTGCATCGATGGGGTCTAGATTAGCTGCCTTGGCCGCCGGCAATATGCCGAAGAGTACGCCGACAAACCCTGAAAAGCCTAATGCCAGGGCCACGGACCAAAGGGGAATGCTAGCAGGCGGAAACGAGGGAATGCTGCTGGAGATGAGGGTGCCTAGGCCATAGCCAATCGCCAGGCCGATCAATCCGCCCAACAGAGAAAGCAGTAGCGCCTCGATCAGGAACTGCATCAGAATATGATGACGTTTCGCGCCTATTGCCTTGCAGATACCAATCTCGCGTGTGCGTTCGGTGACTGAAACTAGCATGATGTTCATGATGCCAATACCGCCTACAAGGAGTGAGATACTAACGATGCCTCCGATAACGATGGTGACCATGTTGATCACTGTATCGAAGGTTTCCATCAACTGCTCGGCTGTTTGTATCTGAAAATCGTCGTCTTCATCACTATCCAAATCATGGGCATTGCGCAGCAGGGTGGTGAGTTGCGCAGTGACATTCTCTAACACAGCCGATTCACTCAGGCTCAACTGAATCTGAATATCGGTACGCGCCTGATTGCCCTGCAGGCTGCGCATCGTGTTGTAGGGCATCAGTACGATATCGTCCTGACTCTGGCCCATGATTTCTCCCTTCGCTTCCATCAGGCCAACGATCTTGAACCATTCGCCGCCGATATCCACATACTCATTAACCGGATTATCCGGCATGTTGAGATTCTCTCGAACTTTGTCGCCGATAATCACCACTCGCCTGCGCGTCAAATTATCGCTTTGTGCGATAAAACGTCCGAGAGACATGTAGCTTTGCGAGACATCTTGAAAGGCATAGGTAGTACCCATGATTCGGCTAAAGGCGGTCTGAGATCCGAATTTTATCTGTGATGCGCGATTGGCGAAGAGTACGGGTGTAATGGAGGCTATTCCCTCAGCACGCCTTTCTATGAGCTCCATATCTTCGGGTGTGAGCCGTGCACGAATTCCCTTCATCTGATCTTCGAAGGGTGTATAGGATTGAATGGTGAGACTGTTAGAACCTAGCGAAGCAAAAGTATCCCCGATAAAAGAGCTCATTCCTTGGGTGACAGATATCACCGCTATAACGCTAGCAACACCGATGACGATTCCTAACGTGGTTAGAAAACTTCGCAGCCCGTGGGCGATTATAGAGGCTAATGCTGAGCGCGAGCTTTCTATGAGTGAGAAGAGCATCAGCTAGTCACCGCTGCAGAACTTGTCGTACTGTCGTTAAATACCCTGCCATCTTTCATCTCAACGACTCGGTGGCAGTGTTGTGCGATCTCATCCTCATGAGTGACGACAATCAGGGTGTGTCCCTCGGCGTGCAGTTCATCAAACAATTGCATGATCTCGATGGTGGTTTGCGAATCAAGATTTCCTGTAGGTTCGTCAGCGAGCAGAATAGAAGGGTGGGTAACCAGGGCGCGAGCGATGGCAACACGCTGACGTTGTCCGCCGGAGAGTTGGTTGGGCAGGTGATCAACTCGATCACCCAGGCCTACGCGCTCTAGTGACTCCATCGCCATTTCCTTGCGCTTGCGATGACCGATGCCGCGATACACTAGCGGCTGCATCACATTACCAAGCGCTGTGGCTCGCGGTAATAGATTAAAGCTTTGGAATATAAACCCTATTTCGAGATTTCGAATCTCGGACAGCTCATTCGCATCGAGACTTTCCACGTTCTTGCCATTCAAGTGGTATTGACCACTGCTGGGCTTATCCAGACAACCTAAGATATTCAGCATGGTCGACTTGCCAGAACCGGAAGAGCCTATGAATGCAAGGTAATCGTTTTTTTCGACATCAATATCGATGCCGTCTAGCGCCTTGACGACCTGATCACCCATCTCATAATACTTGGTAACGCCGTTAAGTTCGATAAGTGCCATAGGAATATCTATTCAGGTTCTGTTTGGGTTAGCAGGGCTTATTGAAGTTCGATACGGGTAGTGTCGATTCTGTCGCCTTCTAACAGATGCCGCAGCTCTTGATCGGGACCGACTACTATCTCGATGTTGTCATCGATAGTGGTCATCAACTCCTGATATTCATCATCTGAGATGCCGACTTCAACCTTCGTCTTTCTGGCAATACCGCCATCGTTCACGAAGATAAAATATTCGCTACGAAGTGCGGAACGATCTTCCTCGAAGATCAAGGCCTGAATCGGAACCGCAACGACCTCCTGATCCTGCCGCGTGAATATCTCGGCGCGGCAGGACATGCCCGGGCGTAATGTCACGTCGCCGGCGTCGGTTATTTCTATCTTCACCGTAAAGCTAAGGCCCTGACGGCTAGGCGCTATCTTCGCGGTATTGGCTATATAGCGCACGACACCCTGCATGGGCTGGTCGGGATAGGCGATAGCGACAATCTCTGTTCGCTGCCCAATTTGAATATTAGCGACATCTGCTTCGTCTACCAAAACTTCGGTGTAGATGCTTGCAGGGTTCGCGATGGTCATTAGAGACGAGCCGGGTATATTTGTTGAGCTGGCGATAGCCGTTTCGCCGACTTTGATATCGAGGCTGGTGATAACGCCCTCGATTGGAGAAACAATCTTAGTCTTACTGAGGTTGTCATTTACCTGATCTAGCTGCGCGCGCGCTTGAGTCAGTCGTTCTGCAGAAGATTTTAAATCGATTCGAGCGAGGTCTAATTGATTCTTGAGGTTGTCGAACTCATTGTCACCGATCATCTTGCGTTCATGCAGGCTTCTGCTGCGCTCGAATTGTCTAGACAGATTCTCGATGCGAACTTCCTGTCGTTCAATGTCGATTGTGTTTATGCGTTCCGCGGCCTCAGACTGTTCCAATCCGGCGATGAAATTTTTGTCATCTACCTGTAGGAGAAGTTGCCCCGCAGTTACCGTATCGCCTTCCTCAACAAACAGCTCAGAAACCTTTCCAATAACTTCAGAGCTGAGCATGACCTCTTCCTCGTGAGCAAGAAAACCCGAGGCGAGAATTGAAGGACTGATTACACGCTGCGATAGAGTGGAAACATTGACAACCTTCGCGTCGGTACCAAAGACTGACCGATTAATAAAGGGGAGGGCAATCACAGTTCCTGCGAGGAGCAAGATCAATACCAATTTCTTTGCATTCATTGTGCGAATCCATTTTTCTGAAAGTCATCAGACAAGTCGAAGGTAGCTTAGTTCACTAGTGTTAACGGCTACCGACCCATTGAGTTACAGTAAACACGTTCAAAATTAACATATTTGAGTTTAAGTGAACGCGAAATACGCCCAAACCCCCATTAATAGGAGATAAGGCGCTAATACTACTGTCATCGCTTTCACTAGACTGCAATCTAGCCACTGTCTATACCCCATAACAGTCAGCCCTATTCCCCAGAGCATAGGAAGACTAATGCTATTGAAAATCGCAGTAAGGGAGCTATTGCCGGATTGCATGCCTAAGTTGGCCAGGGTCAATGGGTCTAGATCGTAGGCACTGAGTTGCCCATTGGGGCTCAACGCGATGGTGGCGACCATTCCCACTACTGACAACATATAAGGTAGGCCAGTCCAGAGCACTAACGAAAACCAATTGCCGAACTTTTGGCCACTGCCAGATATTGCTGAAATTAGACTGAGATAACCCGATTGCAAGACATAGATAACTAGTATTCCTATAACGCCGCTGAAAATCCCAAACATTTTAAAGGTGGTTTGCGACATCGAGGCCATCTGTGCGCGCGCTATTTCCAATTGCTCGTCATCGAGATTGGTAACTGCCGCTAGCGTGTCATCTATATACCAGTCGAAATCGACAATAGTGAAATACCAAAACATCACAGCCATTGTGCTGAGTAAAATCAGGGCAAGAGGAAATAGTTTGCTCGGTCGCTGCTGAAGTTCGGTAAACGCTTCACTGGGTGAAACTAGAATATTGATCGCTGTATTTATAAGCCCGGCAGGTTCGGTCTTGGTTACTTCAAGCGCGTCGGTCATGGTTCTGCCCTCGTTGTCTTTCTCATTAACTATCTGACATCGATGTCATATCGCTAAAACTGATCTATAGGGTGTTTAGAGGTTTGAATTGCGAGTCAAACCGCAGATATAGGGGCGTTCTTTCTAGTTTCAAGTTCGAACTATATTAATCCCATTTTCTTAGGTATCAATTCC
>CALKDE010000139.1 GCA_938082955.1 uncultured Pseudomonadales bacterium | reverse complement strand
GCCGGCATGGGAGATCGCCGCACGCTTGAGATGTATGCCGACTGGACTGACCGTATCGCTGCCGGTGAATTGCCACCAGCACCAGCGCGGCCTCAGGGACTGGAACGCAACGTGGTCATCACGCAATGGGACTGGGCCGATCCTACTGCCTATTTGCACGACCTAGTCACTACCGACCGTCGCGATCCGACGGTGAATGCCTATGGAAAAATTTATGGAGCCTTGGAAAACAGTGCCGACTATTTACCGGTACTGGATCCGACTGCCCATAGTACTGAGCAGATCACGGTGTTCCCAGAAGACCCTACTTACGTGCGTGAAGCACAAACTGCTATGGCGGCGTCTCCCTACTGGGGCGACGAAGAGATCTGGGATGCGGCCACTACCGTGCACAATCCGATGATGGATAGCGACGGTCGGGTCTGGATCACCTCACGAGCGCGCGACCCAGGCAATGTGCCGACGTTCTGCCAAGAGGGTTCTGATCACCCTTCTGCTCAGGCGTTTCCGTTGGGCCGGTCCGGTCGCCACCTTGGAGTCTATGATCCGCGTACTGACACCTATACTCCTATTAATACCTGCTTCGGCACCCACCACCTAATGTTCGCCGAAGATGCAGACAATACACTGTGGACCAGTGGCGGCGGCACGGCGGTAGGCTGGTTCAACACTCGCGAATTTCTGGAAACTGGCGATGCGGTCGCGGCTCAGGGCTGGACACCATTCATTCTCGATACCAATGGCAACGGCCGCCGCGACGACTACGTGGAACCAGATGCAAACATAGATCCGAGTCTCGATAAACGCATTAACTCTGGCCTGTATGCTGTCGCACCTGCTCCTGATGGTTCCGTGTGGGGATCTAATCTCAGTTATCCCGGCGCCGTCGTGCGCGTCCTGCCCGGTGCCGATCCCAGCTCCACGGCATTGACTGAGTACTACGAATTACCGCTAGATGAAAATGGCAATGCCGTCGAGGGATTCTCGCCCCGAGGCATGGATATTGACCGTAACGGGATTGCCTGGGTGGCTCTTGCCAGCGGGCATATGGGTCGCTTCGATCGTAGCCTGTGCCGCGGACCACTGAATGGGCCTACAGCCACAGGTCAGCACTGCCCTGAGGGCTGGAGTTTTTTTGCTGAGCCGCTTCCCCAATTCAAAAATATTCAACAATCTGGTAGCTCCGAGGGAAGTTATTACACCTGGGTGGATCAGTTCGACACGCTAGGGCTGGGATCCAACACCCCTATTAGCACCGGCAATCAATCCGGTAGCCTGCTAGTGCTAGACGACGGCGAATGGGTGCGCCTGACTGTGCCTTATCCCTTGGGTTTTTACACGAAATGGTTGGATGGGCGCATAGATGATCCGGATGGCGGCTGGCAAGGTCGAGGGCTGTGGGCCACTATCTCTAGCCGAGCGCCTTTTCACATGGAATCTGGTGCCGGCACTACTAGTAAAGTCTACCATTTTCAGATGCGACCTGACCCTTTGTCTAATTAGACTAAACAAAAAGGCCAGGGTATTTTGGTGCTAGCATAGAAAGATTGGATAAAAACGAATTTACTTTTCGCAATGTAAATTCTTCCGCTATCTATCGCAAATGCTTATAACTAAATAATTGGAAGTGACACTTAACTTTGAAAGAATGCAATCAGTGCGGAAAATGTTGTACGAAGTACGGTGGCGACGGCTTGTCGGTCTCGGATGAAGAAATCCAGCTGTGGGAGACCTTTAGACCCGATCTATACGAGTATGTGCAGGATGGGGGTATCTGGACGGACCCTGCAACTGGCAAGCAATTGGAGCGTTGCCCGTGGTTGAGAAAAACACCCAATCAAGAGATATACACCTGCGATATCTATATGGACCGGCCCGACGACTGCAAGTTCTACCCGGTGACTATCGATCAGATGGTAGAAGACAACTGCGAAATGTTGGAAGTACAGGATTTGACTAATCCGAAGCGCGCACAAAATAAGCTGAATAGTATTATGGTGGATAGCCGACCTCCCTACGAATTGAAGTAGACAGGTCCGCCTCAATCGCCACTGCATAAGGTAGTGCCTGTCATTGCTGTTAGTAAGGGCGAAGCACTGTGCCAATAAATAACACCCCAAGCCGAATGAGTTACATTGAATCGTCGGTCCCTCTCAAACCATCAATTTTAATTTTACTGTTCAGTGAAGGAGTTATCCGCTATCAAACTAACTAAGATGGCCCGCTGCACCCTCCTTGCTATTCTGATTTATTCGGCTTCGGGGTTTGCTGCACAATGGGAATTAAACAAAGATGAGAATGGGATTCAGGTCTATACACGGTCTGTAGACGGCTATGCCTATAAGGCCGTTCGCAGTGTGATTCATTTGCAAGCAACCAAGCTATCGAGCGTTTTTTCGCTTATTCGAAACTCAAAAGACTGTCCGCAATGGTCCGATTCCTGCGCATCCGCCACTATCATTGAATGGGTGAGCGAGCTCGAGAACTACGTTCACACAATTACTGACATGCCTTGGCCGGTGAGTGATCGGAATCTAGTTAGCCATGTGATTTGGCGTCAAGATCCAGAGACATTAGTTGTCACTATGCAGGGAAACGCGACAACAGATAAATTAGAAGAAAATGATGGAATTGTGCGCCTGACCGCAGCACAAGTTAACTGGCAGCTGACACCACTCGAAAACAGCTCAGTAAAGGTGGTGCTTGAGGCACATATTAATCCAGCAAGTCTGCCTCCCAGCTGGATCACCAATAGGTTGTTGGTAGATTCACCCTACAACTCAATGGAAGGATTAAGACAGCGGGTAAAGCATGAGTTGTACCAAGCAGTGTCGCTTTCTTACACCCGTGAAATTTAACGCGAACCCGCAAATAGACAAAAGTGATGCACCCCCAGCTCGTTATTCAACAAGAGCCACTGTGTGTTTATTCGTCCTCCCTTTTTAAAATTACTGCTGCCCCGTCTGTCCCAACGCCTCCAATCTACGCCAGCCGCCCAATATCCCAGCCATGGAATAGTTACCCTCATGGCAGGCATATTCATAAATTGGATCTGCTGATCGGCGCATAGGGAACATGACTGTCCACGGTGCTTCCCAGGTTGTGGGATCGCTAATAGTGAATTCATAACCCAGG
>CALKDE010000138.1 GCA_938082955.1 uncultured Pseudomonadales bacterium | reverse complement strand
CGCTACTGCCTCGATGGAGATGAAGCTCCTGTATCAATTCACTTCGAAACTAACGACTCGCATCCAAGCGAAATTGATTTAATTAGCGGGATTGCCGAAGCTGATCAATCGGATATAGAGAGTGAGCTTTCTCTAGATACTCTGCGAGATAAAAGTTCCAAAATTTCAATAGATGCAGTCGCATCATTTAATAGCTACTCAACTGTAGCTGTATCCCTGTCTCCAATTCTTTTCTTGCTTTACCCACCCGAGACTCTTCCCAATAAACCAGCAACACTTCTTCCTCTCACTCGCGCACCTCCTGTATTAGCCTGAAGACTATCTAAGTAAGTTGGCTCGAACTCTTTATTGAGTCGTTGCCTATACCGGCTATTTGCAGGGGAAAACTAATGAACATGAAATGCTTAGTGATTGTGGTGTGTGCTGCAGTCATAGGCTCAGCGTCAAATGCTCAAGATATGCTGACTGGCACTATCTCGTTGCGTAATGCGCTGAATGCCACAATTGAAGCCCATCCTAGCCTGCGGAGTTTTCCACTTCGCAATGAGGCGTTACAGGGTACTAGAGAACTTGCTGACTTAAGACCAGCCTTCACGATAGGAGCCGAAGTAGAGAACGCTCTCGGCACCGGCGATATTAGAGATTTTACCGGGGCAGAGGCAACCTTGAGGCTGTCCAACGTCGTTGAAATGGGTGGTAAGAGGGCGGCTCGGGTAGGTGTAGTGAGTCGAAGAATTGAAGCCTTAGATGCAGAACAACGAGTTGTTGAACTTGATTTACTTGTGGAAGTGGTCCGAAGGTTTATTGACGTAGCAACTACCCAAGAGCAAGTGGAGTTGCAGTCGCAGTACACAGCTATAGCTGAACAGACTATCAATATCATCCAACCATTAGTCACTGCTGGTCAGGCACCACAGTTAGAACTGGATAGAGCGAATTCAGCATTGCTGCGAGCGCGCTTAGCTGAGCAAGCCGCGACTGCCAGACTTGAGAGTTCAAGTATTCGTCTCGCTAATATGTGGGCGAATAACTTTCCAAGATTTGACGCGGTGGATGCTGACTTCTTATCCGTTGGACAAGTCGGATCGATTGAATCAATTTTGTCGGAATTGTCAGAGAATCCTGATATTGAGTACTTCGCTGCTGAAGCCCGCCTTCTAGAAGCGCAACTTCAATTAGCGCAAACACGCCAGCAAGGCGACATATCATGGTCGGCGGGAATTCAGCACCTGAAGGAATTTGATGATACCGGATTAGCTTTCGGTGTCACGATACCACTCTCTAATAAAGCTCGCGCATCAGGCGCCATGCGAACAGCGCGTGCTAATTTGCAGGAAGTAGAAGCGCGTCGACTCACAGCGCTTAATGCAATTGAAGGCGAAATTCGATCGCTGCATCAGTCGTTGCGACAAGCAATTACAGAAGTTAACAGCCTGCAACAACAAGTTATTCCAGTTCTTCAAAATGTGCAGCAGCAAACGCAGTCAGCGTATGCGGTCGGCAATTACAGTTATGTCGAGCTAATAAGTGCGCAGCAAGAGTTTTTGGATGCTCAGCTTTCACTCATCTCAAGCGCCAGCAATGCTCACAAAATTCGAGCAGAAATTGAGCGGCTCAGTGGAATTCCACTGTCAGGACAATAACGAGGATAAGATCATGAAAACGGTAATTCGCTACATGTGTGTTAGAAGTATTTTTCTATCTAGTCTACTTATTTCAATAGCTGTGTTCGCAAGTACAAATGTTGTCGCTGCAGAAGAAGAGCATGAACACGAAGAGAGTGAGGAAGAGATAGTGCAAATTTCCACCATTCTGGCAGAGGAACTGGGTATAGGGACAGAGCTGGTAGGCGACGGTGTGATTAACCGAAGTTTGCTGCTTTATGGCAGGACCATGCCTGACCCTCAAGGCATAAGCCATGTTTATGCACGATATCCCGGCATGATTGTTTCGATGGCTCCTGCGTTGGGTGACAGCGTCGAAGCGGGGCAGGTCATAGCAGTTATCGAGGCAAACAGTAGTTTGCAGAACTATGAAATCCGCGCTCCTTTAAGCGGCATAGTGGTTGAGAAACATGCCAATACCGGAGAATTAGCATCCGGACAATCCTTGTTGACCATAGCTAACTATGAAGACATCTGGGTTGATCTCACTGTTTTTCCCGGTGACTCGCAGCAGGTTCGCACAGGAATGTCTGTGACTATTCAAATGGATGATCGCACTGCAGAGAGCACCATCCGTTATATCAATCCCAGTCAGGGAGAATCTCCTACGGTTATAGCTCGGGTGCCGTTGGAAAATTCCGATTCTATGTGGACGCCAGGATTACTGATTGAAGGATTTGTTCATTTTGAATCCAGCGAGGTTGAACTCGCTATCAGAAACGACGCGTTACAGACCTATGAGGGTAATCAGGTTGTATTCGTGCTCGAAGGCGAGACCTATGAGCCGCGGGTTGTCACACTCGGTCGTTCCGATCCATTTTTGACTGAGGTTTTGGTGGGTCTTGAAGTAGGCGAACGCTATGTGGTTTCTAACAGTTACTTGATCAAGGCGGATCTTGAAAAAGAAGGCGTCGAACATGATCACTAGGAGACCATCTCATGCTTGAGAGAATTATCAAACATATGATTAGCAGCCGTTGGATCGTCATGATGGTGGTAGTGGCAATTTGTGGATTCGGCGTATGGAATTTTCAAAATCTGTCTATTGACGCCGTGCCTGACATTACTAACGTACAGGTTCAGATCAATACCGAAGCATCAGGGTACTCACCGCTGGAATCGGAACAACGAGTTACCTTTCCCATCGAAACTGCACTGGCGGGATTGCCGCAGCTTTCTTATACCCGGTCGCTTTCGGCCTATGGTTTGTCTCAAGTGACTGTGGTGTTTGAAGAAGGCACAGATATTTATTTTGCTCGCAATCTTGTGAATTCACGATTGGGAGCGATCAAGAGTCAACTGCCTGTTGGCCTAGAGCCGGAGATGGGGCCAATTTCTTCGGGCCTTGGTGAAATATTCATGTACACAGTACGGGCCGAAGAGGGCGCAGTACAGCCGAACGGAGAGCCTTA
This sequence comes from uncultured Pseudomonadales bacterium, assembly GCA_938082955.1. GTDB lineage: Bacteria > Pseudomonadota > Gammaproteobacteria > Pseudomonadales > Pseudohongiellaceae > UBA9145. The sequence goes on along the minus strand of CALKDE010000138.1, from coordinate 828 downwards.
TGATCTGTTTGCATTGAGGGAGATACAGGATTGGATTATTAAGCGACAACTAATTCTGGTAGACGGTGTAACAGAGATTAACACCAGCGGTGGGTTTGAGAAGCAATACCACGTAACCCCTGATCCCGCGAAAATGTTGCGTTGGGGAATAACTTTGCCAGAACTGTTGTCTGCACTTTGGGATAACAATATTAATCAGGGAGCTGGCTACATTGAACGAAATGGCCAACAACTCATGGTGCGTTCTCCGGGGCAACTGAAAACTATTAGTGATATCGAACAAGTAAGTATTGTGACCCGAAACAGCATACCTGTCCGGGTGAAAGATGTAGCTGAAGTTAATATTGGTCGTGAGCTCAGAACGGGGGCAGCCACTCATGCTGGACAGGAAGCGGTAATTGGCACAGCATTTATGTTGTTAGGTGAAAATTCCCGCACTGTAGCTAGGCAAGTGGCCGAGAAGCTCGAAGAAATAAACACCACATTGCCGAATGGTGTAGTAGCAGAGGCGCTCTATGATCGAACTATACTGGTTGAAAACACGATATCTACAGTCGAGGAAAACCTCGTTGTGGGTGCACTTCTAGTAATCGTCATTCTGTTTCTGCTGCTGGGCAACTTTCGTGCTGCCCTTGTTACAGCGACTGTGATTCCTATCAGCATGCTAGCCACGATATCTGGAATGGTTGAGACAGGTGTTTCGGCAAACCTAATGAGTCTGGGGGCTCTCGATTTCGGATTGATCGTGGATGGAGCAGTGATCATCGTCGAGAATTCAATACGCAGGCTGGGCATGGCAAATAAGGGAAAACCATCGCTGAGTTTAGA
>CALKDE010000137.1 GCA_938082955.1 uncultured Pseudomonadales bacterium | reverse complement strand
TTGTCTGGATTGTCTTTTACCGCAATCTCGATCGTGCGGTACGCATTGGTTTGCGTATCTAATTCCAGCAAAGTCCCGTGCCCGCCATCGACTCCGTAAACCTTGCCCCCTGCGTTGATCGATACATCTCGCTTGTCGGTGACAATCTCATCATGGATGTAGGAGGATTCGTTGCCCCAGTCCCAAAGCGTAAGTACGACGTTGCGCTCAACACCGCTAGGACGCGCCGGTGCAGATGGCACTTCGCCAGCGGCGATGCGATCAGTCCAATCAGCGTACATCTGAATGCCGCGCTCGCGCCCGAAACGACCAGCAAAGGCGCTCATGAATGGGCCACGAATACCAATAGCTGTCCTGTAATGCCAAGCCTCAACACTGGTCTTGAAACCAAGGTGGTCCAGATGATCTAGCGAGCGCGTTAGTTTGTTGCCAAGTTGGTGACACAGCTGACAGCCCTGTTTCGTCATGTCGATCCACTGCGCCTGGCTGCGCATGCCCTGTGAGATGCCGTTGCCATCATCGCCGGTGCCTGGAAATTCGCTAGCATCTGGCACTTCGAGCAAGGAATACCAATAGTTTGCAGGATAGACTTGTGCCGCCTCGGCAGTGGATGCCGCAACGAAGGTATTCAGCGTGACATCGGCACCCACTCTCAGGGAAAGCGGTTTTGAATCGACCAGGCCATAACCTCTTACCCAGACCTTGTATAAGGCATCAGGCAACTCGGGCAGAACAAACCGACCGTCATCGTCAGTGACTACAATCTTAATGAAGTGAGTCGGCAGGTCATCCGTCTCCGCAATTACCCAAACTCCCGCCTCGCTACCTTTGCTGCTTTGCACAATGCCTTGTATAGCGCCATCACCACCGTGTGGTTGAGCAGAGACCGTTAGCGCAAGCAGCGCAATAAGTGTCGCGCCGGCAGCACGTGCGATCAGTTGAAATAGGGAGCATTTGGAAGTTAGTGATTTTTGGAACGAGAACATTAGGGTCTCCAGGCGATAGTTTCTATTATTTACCTATTTAGCCACTTTTAATGCTGGGGTTACTTAACTATTAAGTTAAATCTAAGCCATTAGCAGTCGTTATTTACTAGCTAATCAATATTAAGCAAGCGAAGAATTTTTAGGGGGCCTTCTCTTGGCTACTATTATTCAGTCGCATACGCTCTTGACTGACTTTATTCATTTGTATTAATTAACGTTTATATAAGATGAATCCAGGTATTTTGTGCCGTCCTGTAAGAGCGTCAAAACAAGTCACAAACCCGGCATCTTGAGGCCTCAATTTGTATCATTATTTCTGGCTACAGGCTCTCTATTTGTGACATATTTCAAAATCACTCTAAAATCGACTATGCAGCGGGCGAGTCAACCGTTACATTTATCATCCATAGCTAAGTCGCAATAATAAGAATGAGGGAATTCTCAGGAGAATAAACCATGGTGGCGGACGTCGAACGATTAATCAGTGCTATAAAGAACAAGCAGTTTAGTCGCCGTACTTTCTTAGGTTCAGCCGCGGCACTAGCGGTGACCGGCAGCAGCGGTGCTGCCAGCAGTATCAGCCCCCCTCTACCCGTGCAATCGATTAATCACATGACGATTAGCGTGTCTGATCCGGCCGCTTCGCTTGCTTGGTATCAGGGCCTGTTCGGCATGCCAATCGCGGCTAGGCAAGGCAACACTAGCGTACTGCAGGTCGGCGACGGCCCACAGTTTATGGCCATTGGCGGATCGCCTAGTGAGAATCCTCGAATCACCCATCTATGCTTAGCCGTTGAAAATTTCGATGACGAGCGAACCGTGCAGATCCTCGCTGAACACGGCGTTGCCGCGACTACTGAATCCGGCCCGATGCAGTCCCGCGTAAGAATGCGTGGTGAGGAATTTGGAGGCGCAGCCAGCGGCACGCCGGAACTGTACTTCGGCGACCGCGATGGCATTGTCGTGCAATTGCAAGATACGAGCTATTGCGGGGGAGCCGGCTTGCTGGGAGAAGACTGCCTCGCGACGCCCGAGCCCGCGCCCAGTTCGGGGCTACTAACCCTGCATGAGTTCAATCATTTCACTTTGTTTGTCTCTGATCAGGCGCGCTCCATGGCGTTCTATCAGAGCCTATTCGGCATGCAGGTAGATACCTATCAAGGTGCTCTGCCGGTAATGCGAATTGGCGCCGGCAAGCAGTTTCTAGCTATGCCGGCAGTGCCTCCTCTGGCTGGGCGCATACACCACGCCTCACTGGCGGTGGCTGATTTTGATGTCGATCGTATTTTTTCTGTGCTGGAAGGCTACGGCTTGACCGTGCTGGAGGGGGCATCAAGTGCCGATGGACCATTGCAAGCCTACGTGACGATGCGCGGATCGGACCGAGGCGGTGCAACTGAGGGCACGCCGGAGCTATATTTCACGGACCCAGACGGTATACTGATCCAGCTTCAAGATCTAAGCTATTGTGGTGGAAATGGTTATCTCGGCGATGAATGCGGCACGGTTGAGAATCCAACCGGGCGCAACAACTGAACCTCGCGTTTTGATCGGAACATGACATGAACAGAATACTCATTATCAGCCTAGCCATGGCAGCGACAAACTTATCCTGGGCTGCGGAGTCCAGGACTGTCGATACACAAAATCGTGCCTTGCTCGATCAGTACTGCGTCATCTGCCACAACCAAGGGGTCGTTAACAGCGTGGCCACTGCCAACGAGGGTTTGCAGACTACCCAGCTACGTAATCTAGGCCTAACACTGGATACCGAAGATGTGTCCAATTTGGCGGAAAATCCTGAGGTATGGGAAAAAGTTGTTAACAAACTTCGGGTGGGCGTGATGCCTCCTCCTAATTATCCGCGTCCGGACAAGCTAAGCTACGACGGCTTTCGGAGCTGGCTAGAAAATGAACTCGATCAAGTAGCTGCGGCGCGAGTTAATCCCGGCCGGACTCAGGCATTTCACAGACTCAATCAAACCGAATATAAAAACTCAGTCCGCGACCTGCTGGAACTCGACATCGATGTCGCTGGCCTGATCCCTGCTGACTCGCCAGACCAATACGGCTTTGACAACAATGCCGACGTATTAGCTCTATCTCCGGCATTGGTTGAGCGCTATGTTTCTGCCGCACACACAGTGGCCGAACTCGCAGTAGGCGCGACGCCCCGTGGAGCTTCTATTAAAAGCTACGAGGTTCCACTGAATCTTATTCAGGATGATCGATTAGGCGAGGAACTGCCTTTTGGTTCCAGA
>CALKDE010000136.1 GCA_938082955.1 uncultured Pseudomonadales bacterium | reverse complement strand
CTGCGCGTCGAGTTAGAAAACCAGCGCGGTATTATCGCAACACTGGCAACGACGATTACTGGAACTGAAGCCAATATCGAAAAAATTTCCACCGTCGAAAGAGATGCTCGCTTCAGTATCGTGAATCTCTCACTCAATGTTCGTAACCGAGTTCATTTGGCGCGCGTTATGAAACGCGTGCGGCTCATCAAGGCCGTCGCAAAAGTAACTCGAGTTAAGAGTCGCAAGATACGCAAGACGATCAAGAATATCGTCGGTAGTAACTAGATATAAACTGGGGAATTTCCATGGCTACACTAGAACAAGTTCATTCCAATATGGCGCCCGCAGCAATCGGCCCCTACTCCCAGGCAATTAAAGCCGGCCCTCTAGTTTTCCTGTCGGGACAGATTCCGTTAGATCCCCAGAGCATGGAGATCATCTCCGATGATGTGGTCGAGCAGACCCATCAAGTTTTTAAGAACCTGATTGCAGTCGCAGAAGCTGCCGGCGGCAGTTTAAGCAATGCCGCGAAACTGACTATCTATGTTACCGACCTTGGTGATTTCGCTGTGATAAACCAGATCATGGCTGAATATTTCTCAAAGCCCTATCCAGCACGCGCTACGATACAAGTCAGCGCCCTGCCCAAAGGGTCTAGGGTTGAAATCGACGCCGTTCTGGCACTGTAAGCTTCACTATAGAGCCAATGGCTGACGGGCATGGCTTGGCGGGTTCGTAGCACTACTGTATAAAAACACATATACTTTGTTTGTTCCTGCCGGAAAGGGTGAGCTTGGTCCTGTCTAGGCGCTGTCGATCTGTGAATAGACAGTAGTGGGCTCTTTGCTAAATCGGACACTACGCACTGTGAATACTGTCAGCCAACAACTAGACAAAGTTCCCATCACTCGTTTGAAAGGCGTCGGTCCCGCGCTTGAGAAGAAACTAAATGCAATTGGTATCCATAACCTGCAAGACCTACTATTCCATTTACCTTTGCGCTATGAAGACAGGTCTCGAGTCGTCGCCATCGGCTCAATAAGTGCCGGCGAAACCGTACAGATACAAGGTGAGGTCCGCAGTACCGACATACAGTTCGGTCGTCGCCGAAGTCTTCGCTCTACAGTTAGAGACAATAGCGGCTTCATCACACTTCGCTTCTTTCATTTTAGTAACGCGCAAAAGAGTTCCCTTGCCGTCGGCAGCCAGGTCCGCTGCTACGGTGAAGTACGACGCGGTAGATCTGGGCTCGAGCTATTTCATCCCGAGTACCGAGTCGTGCGCGACAACGAAGACATAGTCGTCGAAGATTCCCTTACCGCTATCTATCCAACCACCGAAGGGCTTGGACAGGCTCGCCTACGCAGCATCGCGAATCAGGCGCTCGCTTTCTTACCCGCTATTGCTGATGATTCTATTATTGGTTCCGCCCTACAAGAATTATTGCCAGATGAATTGATTGAGAAATTCACTCTTCATTCTCTTGTCGATGCGATAAGGCTGATTCATCGACCTCCGCTGGAAGCGCCGCTGAGCTGGTTAAGTGAAGGCAAAAGCCCGGGGCAGCATCGCCTGTCTTTTGAAGAATTACTTGCTCACCGCCTGTGCATGCGCCGTTTTAAATCTGACGCACAGCAGCAGCCTGCTCCAAAGTTTGGCGATTCTCCCGCGTTAGTGACAGACTTCCTCAAGGCGCTTCCCTTCACGTTGACTAACGGCCAGCGGCGCGCCTACAAAGAGATCGCCGAGGATCTAGCACGCGCCTGCCCCATGCTTAGGTTGCTGCAAGGTGATGTAGGGTCGGGCAAGACTGTGGTTGCTGCTCTATCGGCACTGCATGCAATTGCCGAGGGTTATCAGGTGGCAATAATGGCACCGACAGAGTTATTGGCAGAGCAACACCTTACGAATTTCTGCCAGTGGTTCGAACCCCTAGGAATCAACGTTGGCTGGCTAAGTGGAAAAACAAAAGGAAAAGCCCGCACATTACAACTTGCATCAGTAGCCAATGCAGACTGCCAACTATTAGTAGGAACCCACGCGCTTTTTCAAGACGAGGTAATCTACGGCAAGCTCGGGCTCATCATCATAGATGAACAGCACCGCTTCGGAGTACACCAGCGACTTGCCTTACGCGAGAAGGCAAATCAGCACGCATTGAACCCACATCAGTTAGTTATGACCGCGACCCCTATTCCTAGAACACTGGCTATGAGCGCCTATGCCGATCTCGACAACTCGATAATCGATGAGCTACCCCCAGGACGAATCCCTGTAAACACTGCAATAATTTCCAACGATCGCCGAGACCAGGTTATGCAGCGCATTGAGAGCGCCTGCAAAGTAAATAACCAAGCCTATTGGGTCTGCACTTTGATCGAGGAGAACGAGGTACTGCAATGCCAGGCGGCCGAAGTGACTGCCGAACAGCTCACCACACAGCTACCGGATATACGAGTTGGGCTTATTCATGGACGCATGAAGCCACAAGAGAAAGTGGAGATCATGCAGCGTTTTAAACAGGGGGATCTGCAGTTACTGGTAGCGACTACCGTTATCGAAGTTGGCGTTGATGTGCCCAATGCCAGTCTAATGGTAATAGAGAACCCTGAGCGTCTTGGTCTGGCGCAGCTGCATCAACTGCGCGGCCGTGTCGGAAGAGGATCGACCCACAGCCATTGTATCCTGCTGTATCAGACACCTCTGTCTAAAGCTGGCAAGCAACGCCTATCGGTAATGCGCGAGAGTAACGATGGATTCTACATCGCTGAGAAAGACCTCGAGCTACGCGGACCCGGCCAAGTTTTAGGCACCCAACAGACCGGGCTGATGAGCTTTAAGGTGGCAGACATCAGTCGTGATGCCGACCTCTTAGATCAAGTTAAAAATGCGTCAGAAATAGTTCTTGAAAAGTACCCTGAAATCATCGACCCATTGATTCAGCGTTGGTTAGCAGACAACGTCCACTACGCCAATGTCTAGTCTGCCAAGGGCTGTTTACTTTCATAAAACCTTTGAGGACTCTCCCCCAAACTAATTTTTACTCTCACCCTAAAGTCTTCTATGCTAGCGGCTCCATACGCAGTAGCTAAGTATTAATTCCTCATGGAATCTGTCAGAAATATTTGCGCCAAAATAATTTCACGGTTTCGGTCTAGATTTCCGGAACTCTACACCAAGCTGCCGGCGTTCACGGAGCTAACACGCGCCAATAAGCCTATCGGTATCTATCTACTGCTTTGGCCAACGATCTCTGCGCTGTGGATCGCCGAAGAGGGTTTCCCCCGATTTTCACTACTGTTTATTTTTGTCATAGGCACAGCGTTCATGCGCTCGGCCGGATGCTGCATAAATGATTTTGCCGACCATACGATCGATGGAAAAGTAGGTAGAACCCAGCGACGACCGTTGGTCTTGGGATCGTTGACAAGAAAGGATGCTTTCCTTTGTTTCGCGCTGCTATCCCTAATCAGTTTTTGTTTAGTCTTAATGACAAATGAAAGAACCATCATTCTCTCCTTTGCCGCCGTTGCATTAGTAGCGCTATACCCCTTCATGAAACGATTCACGAACTTGCCTCAGCTGGTATTGGGAATCGTCTTCTCTTGGGGAATATTAATGGCTTTCTCCGCAGCGACCGGAAATATTCCACAACCTGCCTATCTCTTATTCGTGGCAAATTGCTTGTGGACTGTAGCCTACGATACGCAGTATGCGATGGTAGATAGGGAGTTCGATCTTAAAATAGGAGTCAAGTCTACCGCGATACTATTTGGCGATGCCGACAAGGTCATCATCGGCAGTCTGCAGGTCATGTTTATTCTAGCGATGATTCTCGCTGGCAGGCAATTCGAGCTTGGGCCGCCCTACTATCTCTCTCTGGTCATAGCAAGCGGGTTCCTTGCCTATCAGCAATATCTCATCAAGGATCGATTGCCGGGGCCCTGTTTCGAATCGTTTCTGAATAACAATTGGGTTGGAGCAGTGATCTTTATCGGCGTGTTGCTGAGCTTCATCTAACACTGTCTGATGGGCCAACTTCGTCTTATCGATTGAAGTTAGCCGATCGCAACTTACGGGGACTTATCCGAAAGCCTGTATGCCAGTTTGTGATCTGCCAAGAATTAGCGCGTGAATGTCCTGAGTTCCCTCATAGGTATTCACTACTTCCAGGTTCTGACAATGACGCATAACCGGATATTCATCCGAAATGCCATTGCCGCCCAACATATCCCGCGCCTCTCGAGCCGCATCCAATGCCTTCAGACAAGAGTTGCGCTTTAACAGAGAAATAAGCGGTGGCGCCAGCTTCCCCTGATCTCGTAAGCGGCAAGCTTGTAAGCATCCCTGTAGAGCTAAGGAGATATCGGTTTGCATGATAGCCAGCTTCTTCTGAATCAATTGATTCGCCGCAAGTGGCCTGCCGAATTGTTTTCTATCCAACGTGTATTGCAGCGCTGTATGCCAGCAAGTTTCTGCGGCGCCTAGAGCTCCCCAGGCAATTCCGAGCCGCGCAGAATTCAGACAGCTAAACGGACCCGCCAAACCCTTCGCATGAGGTAACTTGTTCTCCTCCGGCACAAATACTTCGTTCATCACGATCTCACCGGTTATCGACGCCCGCAAGGCTAGTTTTCCTTCTATCTTAGGCGCACTTAGCCCCTTCATGCCTTTATCGAGAATATACCCGCAGATCGTACCCGTATCGTCTTTCGCCCAAACGATGAAAACATCAGCAATCGGTGAGTTACTGATCCAGTTTTTCGCGCCAGTCAGGGAATACCCGCCAGCGACAGATTTCGCTCTCGTGATCATGCCGCCCGGATCAGAGCCGTGATCAGGCTCGGTTAGACCGAAGCAGCCGATATATTCCCCGCTCGCTAATTTCGGCAGATATTTTTGTTTCTGCTCTTCGGTGCCAAATGTATTGATCGGATGCATAACCAAACTAGATTGAACGCTCATCATTGACCGGTAACCAGAATCCACTGCCTCAATCTCACGCGCCATCAGTCCATAACAGACATAATTCACGCCAGCACAGCCATAACCTTCGATAGTCGAACCGAGCAGACCTAGGGCGCCCATTTCACGAAATATCTGCGGATCGGTTTCCTCTTTCTGATAGGCTTCGCGAACCCGGGGAAGCAACTTCTCCTGTGAGTATTGCTTCGCCGTATCTCGAACCAGACGCTCTTCTTCCGATAATTGTTCTTCCATTGAAAATGGATCTGCCCAATTGAATGGCACATTATCCGATCTGACAGACATAGCTTTCTCCTAGTTGACTCAAGCTACCCAGTCGAATGGATAACCTCTTTAGTTCATGTGTGTTCGGTTTGCTCAATGGAATCGGTTGATCAGCGAGCGCGTGACCGCTCTAATCCGGTCGTAGGCGCGGTATTCTATCAAACTTCAGCATTTTTCACTAAGAGAGCTGTAACT
>CALKDE010000135.1 GCA_938082955.1 uncultured Pseudomonadales bacterium | reverse complement strand
TAAGGCACGCACTGAACTGAGTTTTGTAGCAGAGGCAGTCGCCTTCGCTGAGCAGAACGGCTTTGAAGAGTTAACAGATTCTACCGACATCGTTCCGGGCAAGAAGATCTATGAGGTTAATCGTGACCGCACAATAAGCCTTCTGGTAATTGGCGAAGAGGCGATACAAGATGGCTTCCATATCATCGGTTCGCACATTGACTCGCCGCGTCTAGAGCTGAAGGGAAGGCCACTATTTGAGGCCAGTGAATTTGCACTATTCCAGACTAATTATCATGGAGGAATCAAATTCCATCAGTGGACCAACCTGCCGTTAGCTCTGATGGGCCGCATAGATAAGAAAGATGGAACCAGCGTTCAGGTATCAGTAGGTCTGGATGCCGACGATCCGATCTTTATGATTCCCGAGTTGTCCCCCCATGTGGATCGCAGCAGAAACTCCATGACTGTAGGGGATTTCATGACGCCAGAAGATCTCGACCCGGTCATAGGGCATATCCCGGACGAAGACGGGGGCGATGTTACAGATCAGGTGCTAGCCTATCTAAGTCAGGAGTACGGCGTGACACGCGCAGATTTGGTCTCGGCCGAACTCGCTCTCGTGCCCGCAGGTGCACCACGAGACATGGGGTTCGACAGAGGGCTAATCGCCGCCTACGGTCAGGATGATCGACTTGCCTCCTATGCTGGCATGCGTGCCGTAGCCGAGATCGACCACCCACAGAAAACCACTATGGCTTTCCTTGTAGATAACGAAGAGGTGGGAAATAGAAATAATACTGGCGCACACTCGGATTACTTTGCGGACCTGCTTTCCAGACTTTTGTATGCACAATTGGAAGGGGACTATCGCGAGCCATTATTTCGTAGCGCTCTGCGTCAGACCAAATTCATATCCATAGATGTAAACCCCGGTATCAATCCAATGAATCCAGGCGCATGGGAACCAGGTAATGCTCCCAAGCTAGGCTATGGAGTGAATCTCAAGCTCTATGGGCAGGGCAATACAGCCAACAGCGAGTTCATCGCCTGGACGAGGCAGCTGCTAGATAGCAATGAAGTGCCCTGGCAGACGGTGACATATAAAGTCGGGGTAGGTGGTGGCGGCACGATCGGTGGGGAGTTTTCTGCGCAAAATATAGAAGTTATCGATTTCGGTGTTCCCCTGCTCTCGATTCATACACCCTACGCGGTTAGTTCTAAGGTCGATGTATACAGTCTCTATCGGGCAGCCTTGGCATTTTATGCCTATACGGACTAGTGCATTTCGGATTATTCTCCCTCTACTAACAAAGATATTGATGAAGCTACTATGAAAATTAAAATTTCGATGATCGTTAGACTCTCCACGCTAGTCTGCTCAGGTTTGCTCGCGATGTCCGTGCAGCAAGCCCTAGCGCAAGAAGTTGGCGACCACCAATACACCAGCGAAGCGATTGAGGCGGGCTCTCAAGTGTATACCCAGCAATGTGCTCTGTGCCATGGACCACAAGGTGCTCTCGTGGACGGCATTAACCTGCGCACCGGGCAATTTCGGTCCGTACAATCGGACGCCGATCTAAGGCAGGTCATTAGTGATGGCGCCGGAGAAGGGCGTATGCCGGCCTTTAGTCTGCGCAGTGAAGAAATGAATGGAGTGATTGCCTTTATTCGCGCCGGCTTCGATCCCGAGGGAGAGGCGGTAAAAATCGGCGACCCAGTTCGCGGGAAGGCGTTGTTCGAAGGCGAAGGTCAATGTGCAGACTGTCACCGAGTGAGGGGGGTAGGTCCGCGCACAGCGCCTGACTTAAGTAACATCGGTGCAATTCGTACTCCTGCGTCCTTGCAGCGGAACCTACTTGACCCGGCGACTGCGCTGCTGCCTATCAACCGCCCCGTGCGGCTCGTTACTCGATTTGAAGAGACTATCGTTGGCAGACGACTTAATGAGGATACCTATACCGTTCAGGTAATCGATTCAGGGGAGCGGCTCCGCTCGTTGAAGAAAACCGACTTGGTTTCCTACGAAATCAGCGACGAACCCAGCAAACAACCGACCACTATGACAAGTGATGAAGTGGCCGATGTCATTGGCTACCTGCTTACCCTGCGAGGTTTAGAATGAAATTAGCAAACCAAATTAGAACAACTAGCGCTGCACTGCTTCTATGCTTTGCGGCGACAAATGCATTCGCACAAGCTTCCTACGAGCGAATTCTAAATTCGGCAGACGAACCAGAGAATTGGCTTACCTATAATGGTGGTTATAAAAGCCAGCGTTATAGTCAGCTAGATCAGATCACGCCGGAGAATGTCACCGACCTTAAATTACAGTGGACCCTGCAAAACCAAGTCTTCGGTGCATGGCAGTCGAATCCGATAGTGGTGGACGGCATCATGTATGTCACCGAACGTCCGAACACCGTCATGGCGGTCGATGCAATAACCGGTAGAGTCTTCTGGAAGTATCGCCACGTTCCTGCAGAGAATGCCTTGATTTGCTGTGGGGCAAATAATCGCGGTGTTGCTGTGTTAGATGACAAGGTATTCATGGGCACGCTAGATGCGCGTCTCGTTGCACTGGATAGAGTCACTGGCAGCGCGCTATGGGATGTAGAGGTAGGCGATGTTGATCTCGCTTATTCAGTAACCATGGCGCCGTTAGTGGTAAAAGACAAAGTCATCGTCGGCGTAGGCGGAGGCGAGTTCGGCATTCGCGGCTATGTTGCAGCCTACGATGCTGAAACAGGCGAAGAGGTCTGGAAGACTTACACTATTCCAGGCCCTGGCGAGCCAAACCATGACACCTGGGAAGGAGACGACTGGCAGCACGGTGGTGCACCCGTGTGGATTACCGGCTCGTTTGATCCGGAACTGAATCTTACCTACTGGGGTGTTGGTAATCCCGGGCCGGACTGGAACGCGGGCCAACGCCCTGGCGACAACCTCTACTCTGACTCGGTGATCGCCTTGGATCCTGATACCGGCGAATTGAAATGGTATTTTCAATTCACGCCAAACGACGCCTACGACTATGATTCGGTACAGGTGCCAGTCCTGGCTGATATTGTTTGGCGCGGCACACCAAGCAAGATCATGATGTGGGCCAATCGGAATGGCTATTTCTATGTGTTAGATAGAGTGACCGGCAAATTTCTCGAAGGGAAACCCTATGTAAAGGTGAACTGGTCCAGTGGCCTCGATGACAACGGACGGCCGATTCCAACACCGCAACCCGAAGGCATGCCTACCTTTCCTGGAAATCAGGGCGGCACCAATTGGTATCCTCCGTCATTCAGCCCCAGAACAGGCCTCTTCTATTTTAGTGCGTGGCAGGACTATGCAACGATCTATCGAGCTGAAGAATCTGATTACGAGCCGGGCAGAGCGTTTCTCGGCGGAGGGTTTTCAGTACTAGCACCGGCGCCGGGAGCGCCGACTATCGGCATCGGCAGAACTAACCCTATTAACAACTGGACCAATGAAGTTGGCTTCGCTTCCTTGAAGGCGATGGATCCACAGACTGGTGAAGAGGTTTGGTCCTATGATCAGTTCGATGTGAGCGACTCTGGCATGCTAACGACCGGCTCAGATATATTGTTCACTGGCGGGCGCGAAGGCTATTTTCATGCAATCGATGCGCGTAACGGCGACATGCTTTGGAACGTCAACCTAGGCGGTCAGATCGTCATGGCACCGGTTACTTTCAGTGTTGATGGCGTTCAGTACGTTTCTGTAATCTCCGGGCATGCCTTATCCACATTTGCATTGCCGCACTAGGAAGCTCACATGGAAGTAAAAGTCAGTTCTGCTAAAAGCCAGGCTTCTCAATTTGCGATCCTCACGGTCCTGGCACTGTGGATGTTGCCGGCACTAGCGCAGACTGTTGCGATTCAGCATACGGTCATTGCGGATGGTCACCCGATGGCGCTATGGGAGAAATCGGTTGCACAGCCGAAGGGGCACATTCTTTTACATCACGGCCGAACTTGGAGTTCTATTCCAGACTTCGATCTGCAGGTATCAGGTGAAGATCTTTCCCTTATGGATGGCTTTAATGACAGGGGCTACAGCGTCTGGGCACTAGATGCTAGGGGCTATGGTGAGACTCCCAGAGATAGCAGTGGTTGGAATACGCCAGACCGGGCCGCACAGGATCTATCGATAGTTCTTGATTGGCTGCGCGCAAGAAACAATGAAACTACTCACGTCTGGGGCTGGTCCTATGGCTCTATGGTTGCGCAGCTCTGCGCTCAAAGATATCCCCAGGCCGTGGCGAGTGTCACTTTATTTGGTTATCCAACTGATCCAGATGCCCAAATTCCTCAGAGCAATAGCCAGAGCGAACCAGCAGCTCGACCAACTACTAGAGCGGCAGCTGCATCTGATTTCATAGTCCCCGGTTCGATTTCCCAGCATGCGATAGATACTTATGTAACCGCTGCTGTTAAGGCGGATCCTATTAGAGCGGATTGGAATCAACTGCATCAATGGAATGCTCTTGATGGTGAGGCGCTTGCACTGCCCACACTGCTGCTTCAGGCAGAGTTTGATCCCTTAGCAGATACAGATGCGCACGCGCGCTTCTTCGCGAAGATTGCAAACCCCAATAAGCAATGGGTGGTGTTGCCCGGCGGCGACCATGCCGCGCTCTTAGAGACACCTAGGGCGAAATTAATAAAATCGACAATCGATTTCATCGAGTGGCTTGAGCATTAAGAGACGTTTATGCAAATCCTTGCGCTGTGGCAGAGTCTAAACGGCTAGCGGTATCTAATCCTGTACGTAGTCTAGGGAATGAATACAACGGCGAAAAAAGAAGGGAAACTGTGCACCGCGAGGTAGCTCAGCGCAGTTAAAGTGAGATCTAGATTCAGCGTTTTGCTTCTTTTAAAACTGCAGCTGTATTCTGATACACTAGGAAAAAATATCCCGCGGTGGTCCGCAGTTTTCCCTGGATTGGCCGCAAAGCCCTTTAGATTAAGCGTGAACTGTCAAAAAATCGTGGTCGGAAAGCGTATTTCTTGCTAGCTTTAGACTGTTAAGCTCAGTTTTACCAAACTTGCTGCTGACCTACGCCGCGGCTAAAAGTGGCCGAAGGGATCGCTGCGAAGCACTACATTAATAGAGAGAGATTACTATGCAAGCTCCATCTTTGAAGAGATCCAATCTTACCTGGCGCGGTTGCGTTGCTGCGGGTCTGCTGCTGTGTTCTTCAAGTTTTCTAAACGCTCAGGATATCCCTTTGTTCAATGAGGATCCGGCTGAGTGGTACACATTGGGCGGCGACTTTGGACATACACGCTATACGCCTGCCGCTGAGATCACGCCTGAGAACTTCACTGACTTGGAAGTGGCTTGGGAATGGGATGGAGCCAGCTTCGGCGCAATCAGTGGTCGCTCAACACCTTCACTAATCAACGGCAAGCTCATAACTGTAGCGGGCAATAAGCGCTACGTTGTCGCGCTAGACCCTAAGACCGGTGAAACGCTCTGGTCTTATCGTGAGCCGGATACACCGCGTGCCGACTATTCAATGCGCGGTGACTATGGCAAGGGCGTGGGCTATGCCAATATCGATGGCCAAGACATTGTCTATATTGTCTCTCCAGGTTTTTTCTTGACGGCGCTGAATGCTGATACGGGTATTCCACTTGAGGGCTTCGGAAAGCCAGTACCCATCGCTGGGTTTCCACAAACTGGCATCGTCGATCTGTTGGCCGACTTGGGTCATCCCTATGATCCCTATGAAGGTATCCCCCTAGAGACAGGCTATATTACGTCCTCTTCGCCACCGATCGTGGTTAATGAGACTATTATCGTTGGTAACTCTGCAGAGCAGGGGTATCACCAGGCGCGTATCGAAAACGTACCGGGCGACATTTTAGCCTACGATGCACGTAGCGGTGACTTTAAATGGAAATTCAACGTCATCCCTAAGCCGGGCGAGTACGGTCACGAGACTTGGGAAAACGATGCATGGGAGTGGACAGGTGATGTCTCTTCTTGGGCTCCGCTTTCCGCCGACCCGATTAACAATCTGGTTTACATCCCAACTAACAGCGCGACTATTGATTACTACGGCGGTTTTCGTCCGGGTGACAATCTATACGGTGCTTCTCTGATCGCATTAGATACCCGAACAGGCGAGCGCGCTTGGCATTTTCAAATGGTGAAGCATGAAATTTGGAACTTCGACAATCCAACTGCACCAGTTCTTCTGGATTTAGATGTGCCAGGCCAAGGACGCGTGCCAGCAGTTATGCAGGCAACGAAGCAGTCATGGGTTTATGCCTTCAATCGAGTGACCGGTGAGCCAATCTGGCCAATCGTAGATCGTCCCGTGCCTGCCTCGATCGTGCCAGGCGAAGTACTTTCGCCGACTCAGCCTCATGTAACACATCCGGCACCCTACGATATGCAGGGAATTACCGAAGAAGACCTGATCGACTTCACTCCAGCACTGCGCGCAGAGGCTTTGGAGGTGATGGAAGAATATGTAATGGGGCCTTTGTTTAATCCCCCCATTCATGCCGATAACGCAATGGGAAAATACGCGGCTATGAACTGTCCTGGCGGCGCCGGTGGTGCAAATATCACCGCACCGGCTGTGGCAGACCCCGAGACAGGCAAGATGTATATTTCTTCCCACAAGGCTTGTTTTGCGCTGCGACTAATACCCGGAGAAGAGTCTGATCTGTTGTTTCCGAACTCCACGGGTATCAACACGGCTCGCTATGCTAACGGCGTCCGCGGCGCTACGGCGAGACCCCCGCGCCTAAGCTCAGGGATTCCAATCTGGAAGCCACCGTATAGCCGAATTACAGCTATCGACATGAATAGCGGCGACCACTCTTGGATGATTCCTACCGGTGAAACACCTGATCGTATCGCTAACCATCCTGCGCTGGCGGGCGTGGATGTAGGCAATACTGGAACAGGCGCCTTGGTGCCAATGGTCGTAACCAAGAATATGTTGGTGTATTCAGACCAAGCTGGTGACGGCACTCCGATGCTTTATGCTATCGATAAAGAAAGTGGTGACATCATGGCTCAGATGGAAGCGCCAGGGCGAAGCAGCTACGGCATGAGCTCTTGGGTACACGATGGCCATCAGTACATCTTACTGCAAACTAGTTCTTCACTGACTGCGATGGCTCTGCCAGGTGCACAGGAAGCAGCTGGCGACGCTCACTAAGCGGCAACTGTGAAAAGAGAAGAGGCCGGAGTGATGGTTGTATCATTTCGGCTTTTTTGTGTCTGCTCTAGGCATTCAATACAAAGCTAATTGTTGGAGTAACAAATGAGTAAAATCGCAGCCAGTTGCCAGTGCGGCCAACTCAAGTTTGAGGCTAGCTCGGATCCCGTGCTCGAACTATGCTGCCACTGTCGGGATTGTCAGGATGCTCTGCAGGAAGATTTCGCAAATATCGCTTTTTTTAAGATGAGTGAGACCTTGGTTGAGGGCGAGCTAGCAGAAAAGATTTACCTCGCAGCATCAGGCAATGAAACCTGCAGGCAATATTGTGTGCAGTGCGAAACGGTTATGTTTGATCGCTCCGAAGGATTTCCGAATTTGCTCGGTGTAATGGCAAGCCAATTACAGTCACCATTTGAATCCCGTCCTGCGTGTCATGTGATGTGAGTGATAAGAAGGCGCGGGTTAAGATCCCTGAGGGGATGAAGCAATACGAGGCCGGCATTGGCTAGCGTTTCCTGTCGTTAGCCAGTCGCTTACAAAATCTCATTAATGCCCATCAGTATCGCAGCGAATGCCATCACCCAACAGAGGCAGGCGAGTGTGTCGACGAGGCTATAGCGTAATCGTTTGATACCGCTGGCGCCCACCAGTGCGGGAATAATGCTGCGAATTGCAGGAATGAAGCGCCCGATGAAGATGGCGGCGCTGCCGTAACGGCGGATCAGACCTTCTGCCTTCGCCACATTAGCCTGATATTTTTTGATCAGGCCGATCTGATGAAATCTTGCTCCTAAAGACCGTCCAAAATAGTAGCCTGCATGGTCGCCTATCAGCGCCCCGAAAAAAGCAAGCGGGAGCAACACCTCGAGCCCAGCAATGCCATTGCTGTAGAGAGTGGAAGCTACCAGCAATAATAGAGCCCCCGATATGACTAGACCGATGCCCACACACGATTCTGCAAAAGCGAGCAGGGGCACGATAGCGATAGCGTAGTCACGGTTGCTATCTAGCCAATCTAAGATGAATGATTCGATGTTTCGCTCCTTCATTGGCAGCTTGGGCAAATTGCGCCGCCCAAATAGCCTTCGCTAAAAAGTAGTACGTGAATGGTAGTGGGATAGATGACTTGTTTTTCTTCAAACAATTAAAAGGGGCAGAACTGAATTCAGTGCTGCCCCTTTGCTGTTTTTAGAAGAGAGTTGTAGTGTTATTGATTGGTATCTAGTACCGCTAACTTTGCGTTTAGTTCTGCGCTTAAATCGCCGCTAAAACTAGCGGCATAAGCTGCATTACCGTCCATCTGCAATTTCAGCCAAGCAAAAGTGAAACGTGCTTGAGCGGCCAAATCGGTACCACCGTTTGTGGGGAGATTGTGAGTTCCCTCGGCGAATTCCACATAGGCTTTGTTGGTGCTGCTGGCAATAGAGTCATACAGGGCGCGGGCATGGGCAGCTGGAGGTGCTACTGTGTCCTCGCTGCTAGCAAAGATTAGAGTTGGAACAGTTAGGTCGCTGTAGTCGCCGTCGAATGACTGACCCAGTTCACAGCAGTAGGGCATTAGAGGTATCACCGCCTTGATCTGGCTGCCCAGTTCGACAGCCGCCGCCAAAGCGGCACCGCCACCTAGAGAGTGCCCCATGATCGCCAGCTTGGTCGTGTCGACTTTGCCGTTTATTGGGCTATCGCTATTGCCGATCTCACCCTTTAAGAATTCGACGGCGGCGATATGCGCTTCCTTTCTTGGCTGAAATGTATCGCGGGGATCGTTGGTATCGATAATCATCACTACAATGCCTAGCGAGGCAAGAGCGGGTCCCCACCAGTCATAGATATCTTGAGTTGCTGTATAGCCGGGAACTAGCACAGCGGCGCTAGAAGGTGGAGCAAAGCTGAGTGTTAGAGGGTAAAAAATAGTTGCCGAAGCGAACTCATCAACATTGACCGTGGGTTCGTAAGTCCTGACCTCATACAAAGCTGTGTCAAACTCGTTACCGATTGCTCTTGCGATTTCTCGGCCCTGCGGACGGTAGCGTCCTGGCTCATCTGCATCTTGAGCGCTGGCGGGCGCTATAGCGGCGAGTGCAAAAGAGGTGGCGGTTAAAAGGGTGAATATCAGCTTGCTTGTCAGATTAAAAGATTTCATTGTTATTTTCCTTGCCGTTCTAAAGGGCATTCTCAAATGATCAGGCTTCTGGGCTACGATAGTCTAAAATCTGTGATTCTGTAGTCCTCGAGCCCTCATGCGACGACAGGTTCTCGAGACTGAGGATTGAATATAGCAAAGGCAGCGGGGCGAAGAAATGACCTTCGGCACAAACTCAGCGCTTATTGGCGTCCATTTTGCTCTTCCTCTTCTCTTGCCTGCGCATGGAAAGCCATGTGTCGGCGCTATAGGGGCCGGGTCCAAAGGCGAAAATCACTAGAAAGGCGCTAAAGTACATGGCGGCCAGTTCGCCGTTGTTTAGCGTCGGAAACCACGCGTAATGGGCTGTTAGGTAGGCCATAAGCATAATGAAGGTGGCCAGAAGAGCCGCGAGATGAGTCCATAAGCCGATCAATATAAGCAGTCCACCAAAGAATTCCACAACCCCGGCTATAAATAGAGCGTTAATCTCCATTGGAATCGGCCAGGAGACAAGTTCTGCGATACTTATCGATGTCATGCCGCCGCCCATAAAGGGTTGTGGGTTTTCACCGAACAGTTTGCCGTAGCCATGGGTCATAAACATGGCGGCGCTAAGCACCCGGAATAGGGTCCATGTCCACTCTTGGGAGTTCTGTGCGACACCGTCGAAGAGTGAGTTGATTTTGCCAAGCATAGGGCAGCCTCTTTAATTATTGGTGTGCTCGTTAAAGCGTTAGTGTTCGAATCTTGTTTCAAGCGCTGGCAAATTGCAATAACCTTCATCTTCAGGGTCTACGATAGTGGGCAGTAAATCGCACATTTTGTGCGGATGCTTTGAGGCAGGACTAAGTAAGGGTTTAGACATAGATGATGAGCGGCAAGATACTGATAATCAAGACAGGAAATACCCTGCCTAGTTTGCTGGACGAGAATGAAGACTTCGAGGATTGGTTTATCCGCGGAACGGGTTTGGAGGCAAACCGTTTTGTTTGCTGTGCTGTCGACAAAGGTGAGTCCTTGCCAGCGATAGATGAGGTCGTCGCCGCAATCGTTACCGGTTCGCCTGCCTATGTCACTGACCTTGCTCCCTGGAATGAAGTATCTGCCGTTTATTTACGACTCCTTCACCGGCAGCAAAAGCCTATCTTGGGCGTTTGTTATGGGCATCAATTACTGGCGTGGGCCTTTGGCGGTGTAGTCGGTTTTCATCCCGGCGGCAGAGAGATCGGAACCATCGACGTTGAACTGACTTCAGAGGCTGCCAGCGATGTGCTGTTTGCGAAAATGCCTAAGCAATTCAGCGCGCAGGCTTCACATCAGCAGTCAGTTTTATCGCTGCCCGATGGGGCGGTGCTTCTCGCCAAGAATAGCTTTGACGCACACCATGCCTTCCGTTTGGGTTCATCTACTTGGGGAGTACAGTTTCATCCTGAATTTAGCGCGCATGTAATGAGCACCTATATTAGCGAGCGCAGGGATGACATCACAAGGGAAGGTCTCAATGTTGAGGAGTTGCTAGCTAGAGTGGAAGCTACGCCAGTCTCTGCGAGTTTGCTGCAGCAATTTTCTGCGTTACTCTACAAAATGCAGTAAAAATAGTGGGTGAATGCCTCGGCGCTAGTCCGCAGATGCCGCATATTCTTCATTCACCACTTCAGTGATTCGTTCTGCTGTAGGCTGCCTAAGTAGCCTGCCATTAACGAACACGGCGGGTGTCGACAGCACGCCAGACGAGTTGCCGCCCCGTTGATCGTTGCGAATTTTCTGCACTACTGCGTCGGATTCAACATCGGCATGCAGGCGATCGAGATCTAGATTTAGCTCCAGCGCATAGCTATCGAACTCACTTTCCACATTTGAAAGCCCGGACCAAACAGCTTGCATGGCGAACAGGTAGTCATGCATTTCCCAAAATCTATCCTGGTTTCCAGCCGCTTCAGCATACAAAGAGGCGGTCCAAGAATTAGGG
>CALKDE010000134.1 GCA_938082955.1 uncultured Pseudomonadales bacterium | reverse complement strand
CCCCTTGGTCACAACAACTGAACCTAGCCCAATGTTTTACAGGATGAGCCTAATAGGCTAGTTTGGCACCTATAAACCAAGAGCGTGCTCGACAATCCATCCTAGCTCTCTAGGCAACAATAAGATTAAGGACGCCCCCTATGGCTGGAATACTGTCCAAAGAACATATCATTGCTTCACCTGATTACAACCGCTGGCGTGTGCCCTTAGCCTCCATCGCCATTCATCTGTGCATCGGCTCGGTCTATGCGTGGAGCATTTACAACCCTTCTCTGACCCGAGTTTTTGGTGTGGTTGCAAGTAGCGGCGATGACTGGAGCTTGAGTGAGGTTGTCTGGGTGTTCACTGTAGCCATCGTGTTTTTGGGCCTGGCAGCTGCGTTTGCTGGTAAATGGCTGGAAAGTGTTGGACCTAGAAAAGTGGGCGTGGTCGCGGCCTGCTGTTGGGGTGGTGGTTATCTTGTCGGTGGCGCCGGCATCATGACACACCAACTATGGTTGCTATACCTCGGCTACGGCGTGATCGGTGGTTGCGGTTTGGGACTAGGCTACGTTTCACCCGTGAGTACCTTGATAAGATGGTTCCCTGATCGACGTGGCATGGCTGCAGGCATGGCCATTATGGGATTCGGTGGCGGCGCCATGATCGGCACACCGTTGAAAGAATTTTTCATTCGCCTATTTTATCGAGCACCTGAATACCTCGGGACAGTGGACCAAGTTAGCTTGGTTACAGAAGCAGGACGTCGCTTCGTCGAGATTAGTGGTGCACTGAAGGAAGTCGTAATAATTGGTGCCGCAGAAGTTAGAAATTTGACTATGCCCGGACCGGAGGGCGTTTATCTAGTAAATACCGGCGCCGCAGGTGTGGCAGAAACATTCCTAATACTCGGTGTTATCTACCTAATAGTGATGCTGTTTGCTGCCTTCTCCTATCGCATACCGGCAGAAGATTGGAAGCCCCAGGGCTGGGTAGAACCGAGTGATGAAAAGCGCGGGGCATTAATTTCAGCAAAGAATGTGGATATCGACCAAGCCTTAAAAACGCCACAGTTTTACCAGCTTTGGATCGTGCTCTGTCTCAATGTGACTGCAGGTATTGGTGTACTTGGCGTCGCGAGAACCATGATCACGGAGATTTTTGGTTCCAGCCTCCCCCAAATCGTGGATACGTCATTTGCTGCCACTTACGTCGTTATGATTAGCGCGTTCAACATGGTTGGCCGTTTTATCTGGGCCAGCGCGTCGGACTATGTTGGTAGACGCAATACCTACTGGATATTCTTTGTATTGGGTATCGTGCTTTATCTTTCTATACCCTTCGCTGCGGCACAAGTGAGTGTCAATCCATCTGTGGTGTGGCTAGTGTACTTCTACGCCGCCACCATGATTATATTTACTATGTACGGCGGTGGTTTTGCCACCATTCCGGCCTACCTAGCCGACATCTTTGGCGCTAAGTATGTCGGCGGCATACATGGCAGGCTGCTAACAGCGTGGAGTACTGCTGGCGTACTGGGACCGTTGGCAATAACTTCGTTAAGAGAGAGCTCTGTTAACAATGCCATTAACGATCTGGTATCGATAATCGACCCCGCTGCCTTCCAGGCTCAATTCGGAGCTGGAGTAGATCAACTGGAGTTGCTAGTTGCTCAGAACTCGGTGACCCTATCGCGCCTCATGGAGATTGCGCCTGCAGGAACGACCGACCCAACCAGCAGTATCTACAATTCCACTATGATTTTAATGGCGATGTTGTTGGGTATTGCACTAATCGCCAACGCTTTGATGCGACCAGTTGATCCTAAGCACCATTTGCCCGACTAAGTCTCAGCAGGGATCAAGCGGTGTTAATTCTCCAGAAAAGCGCCGGTGTTTACGAGCGCAATGTGGCTCCTTTTTAGTCCCAGCCCCGCCGTTTAATGCCTGATTGAATGCGCAGCATTCAAGACCGTTTTGTGTTTGGTTCATAGTTAGGCTCACTTGCTGACGTCAGCTGCCAAATTTTCTCACTTTATTTTTGATAATCTTGTGGTCTGCAAAAGCACTAAAGTACAACCATTTTCTGTGGTCGATATTTCTCCAGCAAGGCCCAGATAATCGCGGCAGATTCAACGTCAACATTACCTGAATAGTCCTCTGATCGGTAATGCAGCTGCATGGCGCGAAGTGCATAGCGCGTTTGTCGATCAAATCGACCGGAGACCTCTACCAAATAACCTAGTTGATTGAGCGCTTCCTGAATACTGGCGATGGCGGGCATTTTTTGGGCAAATTTTTGTTGGTATTGCTGCTTGGTTTCATCATCATACCAAGCGCCCACGCCTGTCTCGTACAAGACTTTCCAGGGGAAGTTTGGGCCGGGGTCTGATCTTCGCAGAATCGCTATGTCTGAATGGCCGACGACATCAATGGGGTTGATATTCGGATAGCGGGAAAGAATATCTGTTGTCAATTCAACAACCCTTGCTATCTGTTCCTCATCATAGCTTCGAAAATCGCAGTTAATGTCTTCAGGATTCGTTTCTTCTATCGGATTTGTAGTGCCTTCGCATGTAAACTCGTTGACGATTTCGATGCCAATAGAGCGGTCATTCAACCCAGTTTCTTCTCCCCAATAACTCAGCCCCGCATGCCAGGCTCGTTCGTGTTCGGGTACAAGACGATAAATTTGAAGCCGGTCACCGGGGTAACTCGCGTCATCGTGTGTCGGAATCAGGTAGTGTGAGCTTACTGAGTTCTCAGAAGGTTGGGTAAGAAGCCTGAGCGAGTCTTCAAAGTTTTCCGAAGTTGCGTGAATCACTAGATAGTCAACTCGGCTATTGAAGTTGACCGAGGGAACATCGACCATACCGCTGCACGCATTCAGAATTAGCAGTGTAAGTGCAAGGGGTGAATTGCGAATAAAGCGTAAAGGCATAGAAAAAGTATTTCGGGCAAACATAGAAAAGATCCAGTTTGATCAGTTGTTTTCGGGACAGCCCATGTTGGAGATGAGCGCTCATCGGGTCGCTGTGAGTCTTCACAGAGTATAAGTAGAATAAAAGCTATCTCTATCTAAGTCTATGCCCTGCTTATGCCTGAAATATTAACTGCCTTCTAATTCAGTCAATCTTGTATTGTTTTGAATGTCAGGCAGCAAGTAGCCCAGGTGTTTACAATACCTTACTTTGATTGACGATCTATCGTGACCGAGCATTGTCAACTTTCCAGTGCCCCCTAAGAAAAACCCCGCACTGTTACCAGTAACGAGGTCTTCTTATTTTAATGCCTAATTGAATGCGCAGCATTCAAGACCGCAAAGCGGCCCGCAGGGGTAAGGAGTCTGGCTCAGCCAGAGTTCGAATCATTGATTGCCGTCCAGTCCACTACAGTGTTGATCCAAGCCATGCCTGATACATAGCGTAAGTTAGATGTGTGTAGCCATCCCTGGCGCGACTTCTGTGATTCTCTTTACCCCCAACCCCGCCATTCATCAGTAGCCGATACTCTATGCATGCCTGATTGAATGCGCACGCATTCAAGACCGC
>CALKDE010000133.1 GCA_938082955.1 uncultured Pseudomonadales bacterium | reverse complement strand
GTTTCCAGCTATCGTGTTCAGATCCTCATCGCCTGAATTAGTATTTGCGGTGAAGTCGTTGAAGCTTAACTGCGAAACACTTTTTTCCACGGTCGCACGAAATTGTAGTGATGGTGTTAAATCAAAACGGTAGTCTACTTTTGGTCTAATAAAATCGAAGTCACGTTTTTTGCTGACATCTCCAGATTGTGCAATCTCCGAAGTCTCTATAATTAATGTGGTCTCAAGCGACATGCGGCTATTAATTTGTAAATTATGAATTATGAACGATTCGTAGCGAAGCTCTTCGACAGTGGCATTCGTATTATTTACTTCCGACAGTCCGCCGAAGTCCTGAGAGACCATTTGGGTGTCGGATAATAAGCCGAGTTGTAGAGAGGAATCGAGAATCGTTTGAGCTCGCTCTATGCCAACCTCAATATTCTGGCTGCCAGCGAAGGCGAAAGAATAGGAACTGCGAATAATTCTTTCCTGATAGCGATTGAAATTAGCGAGGAATAGGTCCTTCTCGCGAGCTTTGGCATCAACATTGAAGCGCTCGCGCGTGCTATCGTCTTCTTTTTTATTTAGGATGAAGAGAGTTTTCCAGCGCGCATTGTTGGCGAAAGTGTGCTCATAGTCACCACCGATCTCCCAAAATTCACTGATTTGATTCGTGTCATCGAATTGCACCGTGTCTTTTCTCGGGATGTCTACAAAGTTAAAAATGGTTCTTTCAATTATAGAAGGGGCATCTCTGTTTTCAAGCTGAGCGTTGATATGGGCTATATCATTTTCACCGAATTCGTAGCCGAGGTTAGCGCTGAATACTAGAGGCTGTGAATCGGTAGTTGTAACTCGGCTGACATAGTCGTTTGGAGTGCCGTCGGCCAAGAAGCTGTTCTCATACCCTTTGCGTCTTTCCCATCGTGGCTCGGACTCGGCACTAAAAAGGTAGTCCAGCGCGCCGCGTTGGCCCGTGAGTGAGAACCTTCCTCCTGGTTTTAGTTCGCCATCATGAAGATGGTCGGCATTGATCTCGTAGGCGATGGAAGCGCTGCTTTCAGCTTCGAGCAGCACGATATTTATGACTTGACTGCCACCGCGAACATCGAGTTCGCCTGAAGTGCCGCGGATGATCTCGATATACCGCACTTGATTTGCCGGTATCCTGCTGAGCTGACTATTGCCTTCGTTCTCTTTACCGGCTGTGCGTCGTCCGTTGATCAGAATTTGGTCGCCGCCAAGGCCCAGTCCGCGTCGACTACCACCGCTGGAACTATCAGGGCCTCCATTTCCACCACCACCGCCGCGTGCAGTATCAATACCTGGAATGCGATCGAGCATATCGTTCACTGAAAAAGGCTCATACTGAGCGAAAAATTCCGCCGGGTAGGTAACTGTTGAATCGTTAGTCGTGGGCTCTTGTGCTAGCGCGGATGTGGAGAATATGGCGCCGCTTAGCAGAAGAGTAAGTGAAAGAACACGATTCGAGGCTGAACTACAGCGCATACAAGACTCCGAGGGATATTTTACCCACTCTGAATTACAAAGTACGCGACAAAGGCCGCGTAAAATTGGGCGTAAGTATGCACATAATCGCTTAGCTATAGAATCGGCTGTAGGGTCTTATTTGTGACATTTTGTAATGTGCCCAGATAAGCGCCGCTTTGCGCTTGTTCCGAGAATTGAGGATAATAGCCGCCTGCGAACAAAGTCGGTCCCAAAGGGAATATTGGAGCCGGCTGACAAATCAAAATAGCTTGATAGCGTCTTTAGGTAGACCAGAGGTTTTAAATGCAACGTGAATCCATGGAAGTCGATGTAGTGATAGTAGGTGGTGGGCCAGCAGGGTTATCCACGGCGTGTCGGCTTTTGCAGTTGGCGAAGCAAGCGCAGACTGAACTTTCGGTCTGCGTACTTGAGAAGGGCTCAGAGGTAGGAGCACATATTCTGTCGGGCGCGGTATTCGAACCTTCGGCACTGAATGAATTGTTTCCAGACTGGCAGGAAAGGGGAGCTCCTTTAAATACAGCAGTAACAGCAGACGATATCTATTATTTACCCTCTGCAGAGAAATCTTTTAAGTTCCCGGGGCTATTCGTTCCAAGACCGATGCACAACGATGGCAACTACATTATTTCCTTGGGCAACTTCTGCCGCTGGCTGGCCGAACAGGCGATGGAGCTAGGTGCGGAAGTCTTTCCCGGGTTTGCAGCCGCGGAAATTCTCTACAATGAAGATGGCAGTGTTAAAGGTGTTGCGACCGGAGACATGGGCGTCGATGCGAATGGCGAACAGAAGCCTTCCTTTGAGCCTGGATTCGAGTTCCATGCAAAGTACACGATTCTGGCAGAGGGCTGTCGCGGTCACTTGGGTAAGGAATTAATCGATAAATTTCAACTCGACAAAGATAGCGACCCCCAACACTACGGGTTGGGTCTCAAGGAAGTTTGGGAAATTCCTGAACAGCAACATAAGGAAGGCCTAGTTGTGCATACGGCAGGCTATCCTATGATCAAGGATAGCTTTACAGCCAGTAGTGGCGGGTTTCTTTATCACCTAGAAGGCAGTCAGGTATCCCTAGGCCTCATCGTGGACCTTGGTTATAAAAACCCACACATTAGCCCCTTCGATGAGTTTCAGAAATTCAAGCAACACCCTGCCATCAAGCAATATATAAAAGGTGGCAAGAGGTTAAGCTATGGCGCTAGAGCGCTAATAAAAGGCGGTCTAAACTCGCTGCCTAAGATGACGTTCCCCGGTGGGCTGCTTATCGGTTGCGACGCGGGTACCATGAACGCGGCCAAGATCAAGGGCAGCCATACCGCCATGAAGTCCGGAATCATCGCGGCAGAAACCTTGTTCGCGGCGCTGAGCACCGGATCGGCAGAGAAAGAGCTGGTTGATTACACAACGCGTTTCGCTAATTCCGGGCTTTTCGATGAGCTACACAAGACTCGAAACTTTAGCTCGGGCTTTCACAAATTCGGTTTTTGGTTGGGTAGTGCGCTAGCTTTTATTGAACAAAATATTTTTTTCGGCAAGTTCCCGCTGACATTTCATGATAAATCACAGGACTATGCGCAGATGACGCCGGCTGCACAGAGCCCGAAAATTTCTTACCCAAAAGCCGACGGTAAGATTAGTTTCGACAAGTTATCGTCGGTGTTCCTATCGAATACGAATCATGCGGAAGACCAGCCTTGCCATCTGCAGTTAAAGGACTCGGCTATCCCTATTGAGCACAACCTGCCGCTCTATGATGAGCCAGCTCAGCGCTATTGCCCTGCCGGGGTGTATGAGGTCGTTGAAGAGGCGGATGGGAGTAAAAGGTTTCAGATTAACGCTCAGAACTGTGTGCATTGTAAGACCTGTGATATTAAGGATCCCTCGCAGAATATCCACTGGGTAGTACCCGAAGGCAGTGGCGGGCCGAATTACCCAGCCATGTAGCTGTCTCATAGAAGGTTCAGGATTTTCGCTAAGCCCCGAGCATCGCGGTGCTGTTGCTGTAGTTAGACTGATATTTTAGTTCAGGGCCGCATCTTGCCAGTAACGTGTTCCTTTGATAGTTGCTTGCAGAGCTAGGCCACTTTGGGTCAATTGATAGACCGTTACATTATCCAGGATCGCTTCTTCGCTCACGGAGCCGCCTAAATCTCCAGCCTTGGCTGCCGCATCTGCTTGTCCGCCAACAGATATGCCTACGCCCATGAAGCGCTCCAAGGCGTCATTATTGTGGAATACGAAGATGGCGCGAAAATCTTTCACGCCCGCACCTATGCCGATGCCAACTTCACCCATGCGCATATAGGTGTCGCTGCCATTGGATCGAACTACACCGATACCACCACCGAAGCTGGCTAGAAGAAGGTTTATATTGGCGTTGGAAAATACCGCGTAGCCACTCGCGCTCGCTATCTGCGCTTTGGTGTCGGGTTTACTTGAATAGAGTTCCGTGAGCACTTCCTGGCGCATGTCTTGAATAGCCTGCCTACGCTCGTCAGGAGTTCCTCGAGTCATGCCTGTGGCCGTGCAAGAGGCTAGAAATAGCAGTAGCAACACTGAGCTGATT
>CALKDE010000132.1 GCA_938082955.1 uncultured Pseudomonadales bacterium | reverse complement strand
CTAGCGCCGTGCAAAGCGACGACTTCTGGCTGCCGGTGTCAAACCTGACGTTAGAGGAAACCTGGAGCACAGATCTCAACAGCTTGAAGGTTGGCGATAGCCTTGTACGCACAGTGACTATGACTGCAGACGGCCTAGATGGCGCCGTGCTGCCACCATTTAGTCCCACAGAAATCGAAGGCTTGAACCTGTATCCGGATCCCGCTGAAATTGAGCGCACCTTCGTAGAAGGCGCAATTGTTGGCACTCGCATAGAAGTCACCTCAATGGTGCCGGTCGACAGTGGCAACATAGTGATTCCAGAAATCTCCATACCCTGGTGGAACATAGATACCGACCAAATAGAAGCAACTGTTATACCCGCAACAAGTCTAGTCATTGCGACTATCACCGGCGAAATACCCGCCGAACAGACTGTAGCCAGCACGGAGAACCTAGAGGAACTATTATCTCAGCTACCGGTAGTGGACCAGGAAATGATAGATGCACAGGCACAGGCCGAGTTTATCGAGGTTGAGGCTGCTTGGCTGAGCTATACGATAGCCGCCGCATTTATCATCGTGATGTTTAGCATCTACAAACTGGTAATCGCGGATAACAAACGCGAAATCAGCCAATACCTGCAGCGCCTAAAAGCGCAGATTGCAGCTAATTACAGCCCCAACAACAACGAGCGCGTAGCCTACAAACAATTGGTACGTGCCTGCAGCCGCAATGACCTCACGGCAATACGACAGACACTCATAACATGGTGTGATCATCACATCGATAGCCGCTTTGTAATCAGCATGGAAGACATACTGCAACAGAACGAATCACCAGGCTTGCACGAACACGCACGCAATATACAAACTACGCTGTTCCAAATTGATAACGGCCAAGCCAGCGGCAGCACATTCAATGCCAAAGACCTGGTACAGCTTACCTCGCAGCTAAGAAAGAGCAAACTACGCGTGCAGAAGAAGCAGCAACAACAAGAGCAATATTCACTACCACCGCTTTATAAAACTTAACACAAAGCAACTAGCGGTTTATCACCATGAATAACTCCCGTCTAGTTTACAGCTCCGAATCCTCCACCTGCCCTGGATGTCATAAGCCGCTGCGAAAATGCAATTGTCGCCTAGTCCAAGATAAGGGTAATCCAAGGCAAATCGTCGATCTCCCAATCCGAATTAGTAGAGAATCGAAAGGCCGAAAAGGCAAAGGTGTCACCCTCATATCAGGCTTGGAGATGAACGAGGCAGATCTGAAGAGCCTCGCAAAGAAATTAAAGGCGCTATGTGGCTCCGGCGGCACCGTCAAAAATGGTGTGATCGAGGTTCAGGGCGACCATCGCGATCAGATTAAACAAGAATTAGACAAGCAGTTTAAGAACGTGAAGCTATCCGGCGGCTAATACGCAGTAATATCTTGACTACAGCGGGTGCGAATATGGAGGGTCTATTCCAAGCGTATAAAGTTTACTCGGACCGTATAAATAGTCATTACCCTTGGCTAGGCTTATCTCCATGCAGAGCCAAACAACACCAGATAATACTGAGAAGAAAACTTCCAAGGTATTGATTTTACTGGCTATACTTGATATTTTTATAGCTTCTCACTACAAGAATAAAAAACCGAGGCGGGCATTGAAACAACCCAAACTTCCCTAAGCCGGTTTCACCTGCTTTTTCACCCGAACACCTCAGCCGGTAATGCTGGATTTCTGTATTCACGACAATCAAAAAGGACGCACGAGACGTAACAATCATCAAAGGCGTTAAGCGTTGCACAACGTCGGCTACTGGCAGAAAGCGTTTGTAAACAAACCGATAAACAGAGAAAGTCTGAAGGAGAAATTACGCCAATGAAAGGACCAGAAATGAACCGTCGAGGTTTTATAGCCGCTGGAGCTGGGGCAATGGCGCTCACTGCTATTGCCAAAGCGGCTAGTGCGGCGGAGCTAACACTTGAAGAGCAGTCTAATGTTCAGCTCGTCAACGAATTTTGCGCAGCCTGGCCTAGCCATGACCTCGACAATATTATGGGTTTTTTTGCTGACGACGGAGCGTACCGCATGACGGAAACGACCGAACTGGCAAATGGCCGTGACGCCGTATCAGCACGCATTCAGACGATCATTAACAACGTCGACAGATTCGAGGTGCTAGATACCTTTGCTCGAGGACCGATGGTAATTAATGAGCGGATTGACTATTTTTCGGATTTCACAATCAAGACTTGGCAAGGTGTTGGGGTATTCTTCATCAGAGATGGAAAGATCGTGGATTGGTATGACTACACAATAAAGATGGAACCGGCCTGACCCAAATTGAGCCGCCAAGCCCGAACGCGCTTAGCTGAGTAAATTTGGAAGCTATGAAAAGAAAGGGAAGCAAAGCCAACTCATACTAAACGATTCAAAAAGGATGCTAAGTAAAAGCTACCCAGCGCGCCTCAATCCAGCCAACACGGGCATCTCTGTCTTTAGCTTCGCATACACAACTTTCAACGACTGTAAGTCAGCCTTCTTCTGTGCCTCACTAACAGACTTCTCTACATAGGTCATCTGAACATACAAATCTGTAAGCTCAGTCACCGCCTCGGCGAACTCAGGCCTCTCAGCACACACTCTATCCCTGAAAGCGATTGGCGTCTCACTTCTAAGCTTTTCCCAGCTTTCTTTCTAACCCTATTTCGAGCCTCGCCGAGTTGCCCTAACTGAAAACCGAACTAGTCTCTAGCTTGCGCGGCTGCCTTCTTGCTCTCCTTCTTTGCCTTGGCCGTATCGTTACGTGAATTTTCAAGGCGTTTCAGATATATCTCATCCACATCCCCGGTAACGTATTCGCCATTGAACACCGAACACTCGTATTGCTCAATATCAGAATTGCCTTCAGAGGCTGTAGAGATCAGGTCTTCCAGATCCTGATAGATTAGCCAGTCGGCCCCGATAGCCTCTTCGATTTCTTTTTCTGTCTTGCCCGAGGCGATGAGTTCATCCGCCGCGGGCATATCGATGCCATAGACATTAGGGTAACGAATCGCCGGTGCTGCTGAGGCGATATAGACTTTCGCGGCCCCCGCATCGCGTGCCATCTGAATGATTTGTTTGCAAGTTGTTCCGCGAACGATCGAGTCATCGACTAGCAATACGTTCTTGCCCTTGAATTCAAGACCGATGGCGTTCAATTTCTGACGGACACTTTTCTTGCGCTGACTCTGCCCTGGCATGATAAACGTACGACCGATATAGCGATTCTTCACGAAGCCTTCACGGAACTTCAGACCAAGACGGTTTGCCAATTCCAGAGCCGCTGTACGACTCGTGTCGGGGATCGGGATTATCACGTCGATATCATGCGCAGGCCTGATTCTTTCGATCTTGTCCGCAAGACGCTCGCCCATGCGCATGCGTGCCTTATAAACTGATATGCCATCCATTAATGAATCTGGACGTGCAAAATAGACGTGTTCGAATATGCAAGGCGTATGCACGCCCGGCTCGGTGCACAGCTGAGTATGCAACTCGCCATTAATATCTATGTAGACCGCCTCGCCAGGAGAGACATCGCGCACTAGTGTAAATCCCTGCGAGTCGAGTGCCACACTCTCAGAGGCAATCATGTATTCTTTTTTACCCTGCTCTGATTCCCGGATACCGAATACTAGCGGACGGATACCATTTCTATCTCTAAAACCGACTATGCCATAGCCAGATAACATTACAATGGCGACGAAACCGCCACGACAGCGATTATGCACACCGGCAACCGCAGCGAATACATCTTCGGGCAGCGGTTTCATTTTATTGCGGCGCTGCAATTCGTGGGCGAATATATTTAGTAATACCTCTGAGTCGGAATCGGTATTAATATGACGAAGGTCTTCTTTAAAAAGGTCGCGACTGAGTTCTTTACTGTTGGTTAGGTTGCCGTTGTGGGCGAGGCAGAGGCCATAGGGCGAATTTACATAAAACGGTTGTGCGAGTGCTGGACTGGAGCCGCCGGCGGTAGGATAACGCACATGCCCTATACCCATATTACCGGTCAGCCTGCGCATATGCCGGGTGCGAAACACGTCCTTTACCAGGCCGTTATCTTTGCGAAGATTTAGCTTTCCGTTATCGCTAGTCATGATGCCCGCAGCATCCTGACCCCGATGTTGCAGCACAGTTAATGTGTCATAGAGGCAGACACCTGCATCTTTACTAGCAACCACACCTACCAATCCACACATAGTACGCTCCGCGATTAACAGTGTTTAAGGCGCCCCACTGACGCTATTCATATCCCCAATAAAAACCTGAGACTTCTCAATCAAGTCCATCCCATAAGGGATCAACTGCGATTTCTGCCACAACTCAGTCTCTGAAACGAACACGCTAGTAACAAACAGAATTACCAACACGATTATCACACCCCTGGCCACACCAAAGACGGCACCCAGTAAGCGGTCGGCCAACTTCAAGCCGGTGACGTTAAGTAATTTTGACATAAGGAAATTCAGAAACGTTCCTAACATCATCACAATAACAAAAAGTATGGCAAACGCGCTCACGTAGCGAATGCCATCGTTCTCTATCATGCCCGTCATCAATCCCGCGAGGGGTTCACTGTATACCCTAGACACCAGTAAAGCTGCAATCCAGGTCAATAATGAAAGTACTTCCTTGATCAGTCCCCGCCATAGGCCAAATACAGACGATAGCACCGTGATTATCAGAATGACTATATCGACTTGATTGAATGCCATGTGCTAATCAGTAACCCGCTATAGACTCTCGAGTTCGTAGCGAACTACCAAACCTGCCAAACTGAATTCCTCTTGCAACTTTTGCTGATATTCGTTTACCTGCCCCCGATCCAACCAAGGACCGACGAATACGCCAGTGAGAGCACCTTGACCACTACGCATAGAGCGGCTATAAGCCTTATAGCCTGCGCTTTGCAACCTGGTCACTAGATTACTGGCGTTCTCGCTATCTGAAAAAGACCCTAGGCGAACAACCCATCCCTGGGGTAGTCCTACATCGCTAAGCTGTGGCACTTCGCGGCTAAAAATGGCTATGGATTCGGTGATTTCGACATCGCTAGCGGGCTCCCCGGTAGCGATGTCTGAGGCAGGTTCCTCGACGAGCTCGATAACTTCTTCTATAAGGGATACGGTTGTGGCAATTTCCGCATCAACGACCTCAACGGTCTCGACATTGCCTACAATCACCGGTCGCGACTGGATAGGCTCAGGAAGGATAGAAATAATGGGAGATTCTGGGATACGGCTGCTAACCGGAGCTTGGTAGCTGCCTTCACCATCAAAAATGATGGGCAGAAATATTAAGGCTAGAGCGAGTAGCACGACAGTACCGACGATTCGTTGTTTGGCGCCTTGGTTCAAGTCGTGTACCTCAATAGTAATAAGATCACTTGTTTCCTGCTAAAACTAGCCTTTCACAGCTGCTCAGTAAGCCCATGAACTGCTGCGACGGTAAAGAACGAGCCCGTCACCAGTACAGCGTCCTCGGCTTCGGTTTCGTCGCACGCGGCCCTATAGGCTGACTCGACGCTGTCGAATTGCAAAATAAGCCCCTGATTAGACGCTATTCCCAGGCTTTTCACGCTTTGTGCCACTTCGTGTGCAGCCATACTGCGCGCCTCATCAACCTGCGCAATATACCAGATGTCTACGCAGTATTCTAAGGCTGTGATCATTCCTGGCACATCTTTATCGGCCATCACCGCCAGGACTGCCGCGATGCGACCAGCCCCCTGATTCTCGGCCTTGTAGCTGTGCAAACGAATGGCGAGTTGCCGCATAGCATCGGGATTATGAGCCACATCGAAGATTACCGTGCGGCCATTGCCCAAATCCCTGCGCTTATCGAAGCGACCAGCCAGTGCTAGCCCCGCCAACGCAGCAACCACCGCTTCAATCTCAATGCATATAGGTAATAACTTCAAGGCTTGTAAGCTAGCAGCTACATTGCTCAACATGAGGCTGGGAATGGGTAGATCAGACCAGATTATAGGCTCTGCCTGCCTATCTTGCCCTCTCCATCGCCAGGAGGTATTAGCAACATCCTGCTCAACGTGAAAATTTTGACCGCTTATAATCAAAGGTGAACCAAGTTCCTGCGCTCTTTTGATAATTGCGTTAGGTGCGTGTTCGCCACCAAATATGGTCGGTATTTTGGGCCTCATTATGCCCGCCTTCTCGACAGCGATAGATTCGATGTCGTTACCCAGCCAATCCGTGTGATCAATACCTATGCTACTAATCACTGCAATATCCGCATCGACGATGTTCACCGCGTCGAGACGACCGCCCAGGCCGACCTCTAACAAGGCTACGTCAACATTGTTCTCCCGCAGCAGGTAAAGACCCGCTAAGGTAGCGAATTCGAAGTAACTCAGGGTTTCGCCATCTCTGGCTTCATCGATCGCCGCAAAGGCAGAGATCAAAGGCGCATCGGTGACGTTGGTCGCATTAATACGGATACGTTCGTTGAAGACATGAATATGCGGCGAGGTATAACAACCGGTTTTATACCCCGCCTCCTGCAGGATAGCTTCCATTGTCGCCACACAAGAGCCCTTGCCATTTGTACCGGCAACAGTGACGACTAGCGGTGCGGGTTTGCCTAAACTCAGATTAGCCGCAACTCTTTGACTCCGCTCAAGACCAAGTTCTATCTCGCGCGGATGTACGCTAGAAATATACTGCAACCAGCTCTCGAGAGAACTACCTTTCGCGGGCATTGCTTTAGCTCTATAGATTAAGAGGCGGTGTTTCTGTAATAAAGAAATTTTTCGAGCATCGACGAAATTTTGCTACGCAGATTCTTACGGTGAACGATCATGTCAATAGCCCCATTCTCAAGTAAGAATTCGCTGCGTTGAAAACCTTCGGGTAGCTTTACTCGCACCGTCTGCCTTATAACATCAGGGCCTGTAAAGCCAACCAGTGCGTTAGGCTCGGCAATATTCACATCGCCGAGCATCGCCAGGCTTGCTGATACGCCGCCATAGACTGGATCCACGAGAACCGAGATATAGGGCAAGGAATTTCGCTTCAATTTCGCCAAAGCGGCTGACGTCTTCGGCATCTGCATGAGAGAGATAAGTGCTTCCTGCATGCGCGCTCCACCACTGGTGGAGAAACACACGAGAGGTAACTTCTCTTCTATACAAATATTGACTGCCTGGGTAAATTTTTCACCGACCACTGCCCCCATTGAGCCACCGATAAAACTGAACTCGAAAGCAGCAGTGATAACAGGAATATTATTGACCTTGCCTTTTACGACAATAATGGCATCTTTCTCGCCCGTACTTTTTTGTGCCGCGCTAATCCTATCTTTGTATTTCTTTCGATCCTTGAATTTCAACAGATCAACTGGCTCCATGTCAGCATTCAACTCAATCTGATCGCCAGCATCCAGAAACAGCTCGATACGACGCCTAGCAGTGATGCGCAGATGGTGTTCACACTTGGGACAAACATCGAAGTTTTCGCTGAGCGATTTCTTGTAAAGCATCGCATCGCAGCGTGGGCATTGCTTCCAGGTACCTTCAGGCACAGTCGATTTTTTCGCGTCCTTTGGAGCGATTGATATCGATGGTAAAATTTTATCTATCCAACTCATTCTTCAGTCCGTCTAGGCAGTCAGCTAAAGAGTTTACACTAGTTTATCTAAGGCTTCTCTAGCCTCAGATATCACTCTTATGGTGTCAGTCAGCAGTTCTGACTCATATTCTACTTGATCGGCCAATAGAGCGATTTTTTCAACCAGAGCGCTGCCTATAATTACACCATCTGCCAACCTTCCCATGGCTGCAGCACTCTCGGCGTCCTTGATGCCAAAACCTATAACAATCGGTAGTTGGGTCCGTTCACGCAACTTATTTATATTCGTAGTCACTGAGCCAAAGTCGGTCAATGCGGCACCGGTAACGCCCTTCAACGACACATAGTAGAGATAGCCGCTA
>CALKDE010000131.1 GCA_938082955.1 uncultured Pseudomonadales bacterium | reverse complement strand
CTATCAGGGCGACATTGTTCTTATTAGTAAAGAATACTCGAATATGCTCTGCCATTATTGGGCCGACAGCAGACACTTTTACGAGACTATCCAGATCAGCGGCGATGATGCTCTCTAAAATGCCGAAATGAGTAGCCAGCTGTAATGCCGTAGCCTCTCCCACTTCCCGTATACCTAATGCAAATAGAAAGCGCGGCAGGGTTGTCTGTTTACTCTTGTCTATCGCGGCAACTAGGTTCGCCGCCGACTTGTCCCCCATACGCTCAAGGCCTGCAAGTTGCTCGAGAGTAAGCGTATAGATACCTGCCACACTTGTAATTATCTCTTTATTCACGAGCAGATCTATAAGCTTATGGCCTAGACCTTCGATATCCATCGCACTGCGGGAAGCGAAATGTTTTATAGACTCCTTGCGCTGTGCCGGGCAGATTACCCCACCGCTGCAGCGATACAGAACGTCTCCATCTTTCTCTACAGCAGAGGCGCAGGCTGGACAGGTCTCAGGGATTGAGATGGGTTTTCCTCGGATCTTCTTAGGTCCTTCATGGGGAATGACCTTAACGACCTTTGGTATGACGTCTCCGGCGCGACGCACGATCACGCGATCGCCAATTCGCACCCCCAGGCGCTCGATCTCATCCATGTTATGCAAAGTAGTGTTGCTCACGGTAACGCCGCCCACGAAGACTGGCTCAAGCCTTGCGACCGGTGTAATGGTGCCGGTTCTACCTACTTGAAATTCAACATCGAGTACCGTTGTAGATTGTTCCTCGGCAGGAAATTTATAGGCCATTGCCCAGCGCGGGCTGCGCGCATTTGTGCCAAGCTGTTGCTGTAACTGCACATCGTCTACCTTTAAGACGGCACCATCGATCTCATAAGACAGGTCGTTTCTCTTTGCTAGCAGCGCCAAACAATATTCAAGGCAGGCATCAACTCCATTCTCCACACTGCGATCTGGGTTCACCGGAAGTCCCCACTTCTCGATCAAGGCAAATATCTCACTCAGCGCCTTCGGCAGCTTGATGCCTTCGACTAAGCCAATGCTGTAGCAATACATCCGCAGTGGTATCTTCGCCGACTTCCGAGGGTCCAGCTGTCGAATCGCACCGGCCGCTGTGTTTCGAGGATTGACAAAAATTTTGCCGCCCTCTTTCTCTGAGGTTTCATTCAATTTCTTGAAACCCAATTTATCAAGAAATATTTCGCCTCGAATTTCAATGACGGTATCTTTCTTTTGCGGTTTTAGTTGTAACGGAATACTACTGATCATGCGCACGTTGTGAGTGATGTCTTCGCCGGTAACGCCATCTCCGCGAGTGGCTGCCCGCTCTAACATTCCATCTTTGTACAGTAGGCTGACTGCTATACCATCAACCTTGGGCTCACAACTATATTGAATGCAAGTCTGTGTCTCTAGGCGTTTTTTGAGGCGTGACTCGAATGATTGCAGGTCGGCTTCATCGAAAACCTTGCTCAACGATAGCATGGCAATCTCATGCCTAACCTGAGTAAAACCTGCGACCGCTTCACCACCGACGCGCTGTGATGGCGAAGTTTCATCGAAAAGCTCGTTCTTAATTTCTAGTTCTTCGAGGCGTCGCAGCAAGGCGTCGAAATCAGCATCGGGAATTTCTGGCGCGTCTTGAGAATGGTACAGGCGATTGTGATACTCGATCTGTTGTCGGAGCGTGTCTACTTCCCGTAGGATTTTTTCAGGAACTGCCATAGGGGTTAGTTCTGAGGTGTCACTCTAAAACTTGATTTGAAAATAACTACTAACTTTTTAGCCACGTGCCGCTACAGCTTTGAGGCGGCGCAACTCAAAGTCCCGAATTCGCTGACGATAGTGCTCGATAGTCTGCCCGGTCATGGCGTTTCTGTGATCATCTTTAAGATCTCCGCCGAGCGTAGCACGAATCTCTTGCGCTACGTCTAACATTTGCTCGAAGGCATCTAGGTTGTTGATCGGTGTTGGCAGTGCTAGAAAAAAGCTAATTCCCAGCGTGGTGAACTCATCCATATTATTGAGATCAAAGGTGCCAGGGTTCAACATATTGGCAACGCTAAAAATAACTGTGCCTTGGTGTTCCTTACTAAGCCGCTTATGGAAAATATTCATGTCGCCAAACTTTAACCCTGAAGTAATCAAGACCTGCAACAAGTCATCGCCGGAAAACACTCTGCCGTCTCTGGCAGCAACGTTGAGCACCAATACTTCCGAGTGCTCGAATTCTTCAGGATGCGCCTCCTGCTCTTCAGGCTCAATCGCTAAAGTCGCAGTGCGCTTCTGATCCAGTTCATCGGCAATTTCTTCACCAGTAGCCGACTCTGCATAGACAGACTCTTCATGTTCAACATCGTCAATATCGACTTGCACATACTCTTCCTCAAGCAGCACATCATCGGGCTCGTCAACCACTGCCTTTTTCATCTCGGTGGCAGCGGTGGCCAGCTGCTCGCCATCTACCGCCTCCCTGCTCTGCTTCGACTTCCGTGCGAACAGAGAAAACAGGGAACGGCTACTCTTCGATTTATTCACTACCTCTGCTGCACTTTCGTCGATGTCATCGAAAAGACCAGACTGATTAGCCTCACCGATCGACGGAGGATTACCGCCTATGCGCTCACCTGCTTGCATTGAAAATTCATCTGCGCTGCTGTCCGCATCGAATAGAGCCGGCTGCTCCTGATCCGGCTCTATTGTTAATTCTTGCTCGCTGAGTTCGGCTTGCTCATTGAGATCTTCATCGAAATCGCTTTCTTCAT
>CALKDE010000130.1 GCA_938082955.1 uncultured Pseudomonadales bacterium | reverse complement strand
GATGCTGTTGCTGCGCGACATCATCTTCGTGCCACCTGAATATCTCTTTTCTCGGGCTCTTGTCTCGAGTGTTAGCGCCGTTACGGCAATGTTACTGACGGCGGGCCTGCGAACATTATATAAGCTGGTCTGGGAGCGCGGATTTATCGTGCGTTTCTTAGTGACTTGGTTCGGTTCTTTCGGGATCGCTTTGATTTGGCAGCCGATTCGAAACTACATATCCTTCATTCCCTTCGGCGAGGTGCCTAGTCTTCGCGATATGAGTACTGAGGATCTATTCGACAATCTGTTCTTTAGCTCTTACCCACTGATTCTTCTGTGGAGTGGGCTGTACTTCATTATTAAGTACTATCAGCTATTTCAGGCGGAGAAAGAGAAAAGCTTGCGCTCTGAATCTCTAGCGCATGAAGCGCAGTTATTGATGCTGCGATATCAGCTCAACCCACATTTCCTTTTTAACACGCTCAACGCCATTTCAACTTTGGTTCTGGCGTCGGCAAATGATCGGGCGAATGAGATGCTGACTAAGTTGAGTAAGTTCCTGCGTTACTCTCTTGATCACTCGCCCTTGGATAAGGTGAGTCTTGCGCATGAGCTGGAGACATCTAAGTTGTACCTGGATATCGAAAAGGTACGTTTCGCCGAGCGCCTGCGTATCGAACTAGATATTGAAACGAAGGCGGAGCTTGCGATGGTGCCAACCATGTTGCTGCAACCGCTGATCGAGAATTCGATCAAATATGCAGTCTCGCAATCGGAAACTGGGGGAACAATTCGAATTAGTGCTCAAATCAAAGCAGAGACTCTCGTGTTGCAGGTTGCAGACGATGGCCCTGGCGTGCCGGAGCTGAATGGCGAAAACGATGGCTCGGTATTCTCTCAGGGCGTAGGAATTAGTAATATTAGAAATCGGCTACAAGGGATTTATTCCATCAAGCATAAATTAAAATTTAGCAATGCCGATTCTGGTGGGCTAATCGTAACGGTAGAGATTCCCTATGACAGACAATGATTCGAATAAACTACAGGCGATTATCGTCGATGACGAAGCACTGGCAAGGCAGGGCTTGGAGATGCGCCTTAGCGAATTCGATAAGGTGGAGATCGTTAAGAGTTGCGCGAATGCATCCGAGGCGCTGAAGGCGATAGCCGAGATAGAGCCAGATTTGGTGTTTCTCGACATTCAGATGCCGGGTAAGAACGGTGTCGACATGATTCGAGAAATTCAGTCCGATATCTTGCCAATGATCATCTTTGTAACCGCCTATGACTCTTTCGCGGTCAATGCCTTCAAGGTTCACGCTATCGATTATCTTCTAAAGCCAGTAGAAAATGAGCGCTTGGCAGAGGCAATAGACAAGGCATGGCAGCATAAATCACAGGTCGGCGCCGCGAGCGAGAAGCAGCGACTCTTGAATTTATTGGTAAGTCTTACCGGTAAGTCGCCGGCCGCTATCGGCGAATTGCTCGACGCTGAAGATCAGTCGACAGAACACGCCGACCGCCTAGCCATCAAGGATGGTTCTTCAATTACCTTTGTGCCAATCAAGGATATAGACTGGGTGGATGCGGCGGGCGACTACATGTGCGTACACGTCGATGGCGCGACGCATATCATGCGCACGACGATGAAGGAATTAGAGTCGAAGCTCGATCCTTCAGTATTTCAAAGAGTGCATAGGTCGACGATTGTTAATCTGCGTAGGGTTGAGAAAGTTTCATCTCATATAAACGGAGAATTTCATCTAACCCTCAGCTGTGGTTCCTCATTGAAGATGAGCCGTTCTTATAAGGAGAAGGTTAAGCATTTCTTTTAGTGTTCAGTTTTTTCGTTCATTCAGCTAGTGCCCTTTCAAGAAACTCTAGTCGGTCTTGCCCCCAAAAAAGTTGCTCACCGAAGCGATAGCTGGGTGCGCCAAACACACCAAGTTCTGTAGCCTTGACGCTGTCTTGTGTGATCTCCTCAAGTGCTGCAGCACTATCTGCAAGCAGCGCGCCTCCATCCAAATCATTCTCCGCGGCAATTGCCAGGAGTGTTTCCGCATTACTGACGTCGCGTTCTTCCAGCCAGCATGCTCTGAGGCAGGCGCCGGCGAGATGAATTGCCTTGTGTGGGTCTTGCTTTCGAAGATTGACGACCATGGTTGCTGCTAGCTTGTCGCTAACGGGGAAGTGAAGGGGCTCAAAATTCAGATTTAAGCGCGAGTGGTCGCGCCAGCGACGCAGCTCCTGCATTCGATATGCCTTTCTCTGGTCAGACCTTTTCGGGAGTGGGATGCCGCCAGTGCTGGGGAAGATGAGTGAGAGATCCACCGGCCATATTCTGATTGTAATGTCATACTGCTTCGCCATTTTCACGAGTCTCTCATGTCCTAAATAGGACCATGGCGAGACGAGCGAGAGGTAATAATCAATGTATTTTTGCAAGAGGATATCTCCTTAAGATTCAATCTTGATAGAGTGATGTTAGATCTTGAGGCAGCACTAGCTCGTAATATGGTTGAGTGGAAGTTCGGTGGTGCTGAGTACCTCTCTTAGTATGAAGCTCGAGTGTACGTCGGTGACTCCTTCTATCTTGGTAATCTTATTGAGTAAGAATTCTTGATAGTACTCCATGTCGGGTATCACTACCTTCAGTTGATAGTCTGCGGATTGGCCGGTGATCAATAGGCACTCTGTGACTTCAGGGAAGGTGCGCACTTTTTCCTCGAAGATGTCGAAGCGATCTGGAGTGTGGCGATCCATGCTGATCTGAATAAGCGCGATGAGCTTAAGTTCCAATTTTGAGGCGTCGAGCAGGGTGACCTGCTGTTTGATAATTCCGCTGTGTGCTAACTGTTTTACGCGTCTCGCACAGGGAGAGGGGGAGAGGCCGATCTTCTCCGCGAGCTCCAGATTGGTGATTGCGCCATTTCTTTGTAACTCTTGTAAAATTCTCTTATCAAGCTTGTCCATCTGCATGCGGCTGCACCGTTTCGTGATCAATTTGAATGAAGATTGTGATATTATTCTATTTATTGGCATTAAACCATTGAATAATTATAAAATTTGGTGATAAACACCAATATACCGTGAATTTAAGGTAATATAGGTATAGAAACACCACGAGACTTACCCTATCCTAGGCCATCTCAAACTATGGGTGCTTAGTTAAACAGGCTGAACACCGGAATCCAGAGTCTCAAAAGGACAAAGTGAGTCGAGTTAATGAGAAACGCCGAACCCGGTGTTGGTAAATGTAAATTAACTGAGGACTAACCGTGTTCGATCATACTAAGTACCAGCCTTTTCAAACTGTCGACATTAAGGATAGAACCTGGCCGAATCAGGTCATCAGCCAAGCACCTAGGTGGTGTAGCGTTGATCTGCGTGATGGTAACCAGGCATTGATCGAGCCGATGTCAGTCGCGCAAAAGAAGAAGATGTTTGAACTCTTGGTGGCGGTAGGGTTCAAGGAGATCGAAGTGGGTTTTCCTGCCGCCTCAGCGCCTGACTTCGATTTTGTTCGCAGCCTAATCGAAGAGGGTAGGGTGCCTGACGATGTAACAATTCAGGTTCTCACTCAGGCGAGGCCCGCTCTAATACAGCGAACGTTTGAGTCTCTAAAAGGCGCAAAGAAAGCGATCCTGCACGTTTATAATTCCACTTCTATAGTGCAGCGAGAGAAAGTGTTCAAGACAGACAAGGCAGGTATCATTGAGATCGCCGTGGCCGGTGCAGCGGAGGTTAAGCGATGCGCAGAACTTGCCCCGGAAACCGCATGGACCTTCCAATATTCTCCAGAGAGCTTTACCGGCACCGAGATCGACTTTGCCGTTGAGGTTTGTGATGCGGTCTCTAGTGTATGGAAGCCCACTACTGAGAAACCAATTATCTTCAATCTGCCCTCCACTGTTGAAGTATCTACACCGAACGTCTATGCGGACCAGATCGAATGGTTCTGTCGTAATATTCAAAAAAGAGATGCTATTGTCGTTAGTTTGCACACGCACAATGATCGCGGTTGTGCTGTTGCCTCTGCTGAGCTGGCCGTCATGGGTGGCGCGCAGAGAGTGGAGGGAACTCTGCTTGGAAATGGCGAGCGGACCGGTAACATGGACATCGTCGTGATGGCGATGAATCTATACAGTCAAGGTATAGACCCCCAGCTGGACCTGCAGGATATGGACAAGATCGTTTCCGTCGTGCGCGAGTGCACGCAGATAGATGTGCATCCTCGCCAGCCTTATTCCGGTGATCTAGTGTTTACGGCCTTCTCAGGATCGCACCAGGATGCGATTAAGAAATGCCTGGATATCTATCAAGAGGGTGAGACTTGGGAAATTGCTTATCTACCGATAGACCCGCGAGATCT
Organism: uncultured Pseudomonadales bacterium; assembly: GCA_938082955.1. Taxonomy (GTDB): domain Bacteria; phylum Pseudomonadota; class Gammaproteobacteria; order Pseudomonadales; family Pseudohongiellaceae; genus UBA9145. The sequence goes on along the minus strand of CALKDE010000130.1, from coordinate 10,740 downwards.
GGGCCGAACCTATCAAGATGTCATTCGCGTGAACAGCCAGTCAGGCAAGGGCGGTATAGCCTATGTGCTCGCTAATAAGTTTGGATTCGAACTGCCGCGTTGGCTGCAGATAGAGTTCAGTCGTGTAGTACAGCAAGTTACAGAAGTCAGCGGGCAGGAGATACAGCCAGATGAAATCTGGAACCTGTTCAATCAGCACTATTTGAATAGCGACAAGGTGATTAGCCTCGAAGACTTTAGTATAGAAAAAGTGGAAGGACGCGAGACGTTCAATGCCAAGATCGATTACTTCGGCAAGGAACTCGCGATTAGTGGTGAAGGAGAAGGCGTATTGAATGCCTTCGTGACCGGCCTGAAAGAAGCGATAAACATCGACTTTGAAATCATGGAATACGGTGAGCATGCACTCGGTCAAGGTGCCGATGCCGAGGCGGTGACTTATATTCAATTGAAATCTGGGGGTCGGCGCTACAGCGGCGTCGCGATAAGCAAAGACATCATCGCCTCATCACTCAACGCTCTGATGGGTGCGGCCAGCCAATTGCTTAGCGAGCAGCGCGTCGCCGCCTAACAGTCTTTTCGAGGTCAGCTCTAACGCAGAAGACGCAGCCAATTGATCTAATGCGGACATCGCTCGCAAGGCGATAGCCTCGGGGAGAGGACACACTAGATCCGTTAGCTGTCTGCGTATTCTTGCTCTTTTGGTTCTGCCCAACAGCCTCATTTTGCTCTACTGTATGAAACGGCTCTTGCTGCTGGTCTTAGTAGGTAGATTCGACTACAAATTACGCATCATCTACGGGGAATTAGTTCATGATCAAGCTTATTGCGGCAGCCTCCGTCTCTTCATTCTTCTTCGGTCTGTTCGGCGTCAGCTGGAAATCGGTGGACGGAAAAATCGAGCGCGAGTTTCCCAGTGTGCAGACGGTTTCTACTGATGTGTTGCTAATGCGCTATGAGGCAGCAGACGCTAAGTTGCCCATTATTATAGATGTGCGTGAGATTGGTGAGTTTCGAGTCAGCCATCTAGATGAGGCGCTGCACTTGGAAAGCGCTGAGGCTATATTCGACGTGATTGCCGAAAGAGGGCTTAGTAAAGACACAGAGATCATCCTCTACTGCTCTGTAGGCTATCGGTCGGCCTCTGTAGCTGCCGACCTTAAAGAGCGCGGTTTCACTCAAGTACTCAACTTAGAGCATTCGTTGTTCGAATGGGCCAACAAGGGTTATCCAATGACCAGCTCGAGCGGCAGCACCGACAAGGTTCATCCCTTCAACAAAGCGTGGAGTGTTCTGGTCGACGAAGCCCTGCATGCCTACCCTGACAAGTAATTCCTGCCCGTGCAAACTATTCCCCCACAGCTTGCGACTTACTCTCTAAAACCAGTATCCTGTTTTCGATGCAAAAAGTTGCTATGCAGCCAGAGGATGGGAATTCCATGAGTCTGATAGATGAGGACCAAGCGTTAATAGCGTCGGCTCTTAAAGGGTCGGCCTATGCATGGGAAAAATTGGTCAAGCGCTATGAATTGAAAATCTACAATCATGGCTTGCGCCTGACAGGAAATTCCAGCGATGCGATGGATCTGATGCAGGAAGTCTTTCTGGGCGTATACAGAAATCTGCACCGATTTAGAGGTGATGCGAAGTTCAGTAGTTGGATTTTCCGTATAGCGCACAACAAGGCGGTAGACATGAATCGCCGCAAACGATTGATGACTTCGTCGCCAAAATTTTCCACGGATGATGAGGGTGATGAGTTTGAAAAATTTCCAGGCAAGAAAGAATTAGAACCAGAAAATAGATTAGGCAGTATCGAGCAGAACGTTCGCGTTCTCAAAATGTTAAGCGAGCTAAGCTCGGATCAGCGATCGATAGTGGAGTTAAAGATTTTTCAATCTTTAACGTTTGATGAGATTGCTGAGCTTCAAGATATTTCGGCAAATACAGCCAAGACACGTTTCTACAGTGCGCTGAAGAAATTGAAAGTAGTATCGGAGGAACAAAATGTCCTGTCCTAAGACACACTATTTATTGCAAGAATATTTTTCTGAAGGCTTGTCGGCAGTCGCCCGCAACGAGTTGGACAGGCATCTAGCTGATTGTGCGCATTGTAGTGCGCAGCTCGAGTCAGTGTTGCTTGCTCAGCAAGATCTGCAGCAATGGCAGGAACAAAGAGTTCCGCATTGGGATCGGCATCTTGAGTTATTCCGGCAGGAACATCGTATTGATCGCCCTGTGTCGCGATTCTGGTTGAGTTGGCAGTGGCTGCCAACGGCTGCATCGCTCGCTATGTTGTGTGTGCTTTTATTCAATGTGAATGTGATTAGTAATGATTCTGGCTTCTCTATTTCCTTTGCCGGGCCCTCTGCCTCGGGCTCGAATCTAAATGCGCAGCTGGCTGATTTTGAGCAAGCACAGCGTTTGGAAATGCAGCAACTCGTAGCGCGAGTAGAGGGCAGGCAGGACAGCACCAGCGTGCAGTTGCTGCAGGCGGTCATGGAGCAGGCCCAGCAATCGACAGCAGATAGTTTCGATCAGATGTATGCTTATTTCGAGCAGCAGCGACTCTTGGATCTACAAGATATGCGAGCCGGCTATGAACAATTGGTCGACAGTGACTATGAGACGATTCGGTCTTTGCAGCAGTTAGTAAATTATGTGGGTTACCAAAGCGACATTCGATAAGAGGGTTGGACTATGCGAAAAGTTATAAGACAAACCTTATTATGTGCGATAGCGGTAGTCAGCGTGGTGTCGGCGACGGCTCAAGCTCCTCAACTAGAAGGCCTGCAAAGGAACATCGATATATTTTCTGGTGTGCTGGAAGATGCTCTGGATTTCGAGGAGTCAAAGGGCTTGTTCGGGCTCAGTCTTGGGGGCATCGAGAGTACTTACTTAATAGGCCAGGGTGTGGTTTTGGAATTGAGAACACCTCTAGCTAATAGCCGCAATCGATTGAGCCTGGCTTCCTTGAATTCTGCAATGCAGACGCTACAGGTGCGTGGTAATCCATTTGAAGCTCTTGCGCTATCTCAATCTCGGGCTCAATCCCTGTCTTCATCTTCATCTTCATCTTCATCGGCACCTGCATCTCCTGTGATGACACTGAGGAATGAGTCTGCAGGCTCCACCAGCGCCTACAACCAGATGATGGAGCGTGTCGCGAATGTAGACTATTCGCTCGCTGTAAACAATGCCATTCAACAGGCGACTGAGTCAGCACGATCTCTGCGTTCACTGGGTTCTATCGATGAGGGTGACTATGCAGAATTACGTGCAGACATAGAAGGTCTGCGCGCAGAAATGGGAGAAAAAATGCAGGACCTTAGAGAGATTGAAGCGCAGATCACAGAATCAACCTCTCAGGCGATTACCCAGTCCAATATCGAGGAAGAATTGCGCCTCAAGCTCAATACAGTTATGGCGCAGATAGAACCACTGCGTGAGCAAGCTGTTGCTAAGGCTGCGCAACTGCGGCGGCGCAGCGAACAAGCAGAACAGGCTTACACGCAGCAGTGGCAACAAGACGTTGTAATGTTCGAGGACAAGCTCTATCAGGCGATGTGTGACTACGGATCGACATTGCGCGAACTGCCAAGGGACGAACGCGTCTCGATAATTCTTACCGGGCTGGGCGTGCAGGGCGAAGACCAGCGCCGCACCGATAAGATTCATGTCTTCAACAAAGCCGATTTACAGGCATGCCAATCAGATGACATTTCGGTCGCGACTTTACGAGAGCGATCCGATCACTACAGCTATTAGTCTGCGCCTGGACGTTAAATCTCAAGACCTAGAACGGAGCGCCTGTGATGCTCACATCCGCCGGCGCGAACTGTTTCGCTGAATCCGTGGCCTGATACAAGCGCGTAATTAGCAACAGTACACCAGGGATATCTAATAGATCGATGTCGTCGAATATCAGCTTTCGACGAATTCTCTCGCGCGCTGTAAATAGAGTTCCAGTGTGGGTGAAATTTAAGAACGTGAAGTCTTCGTCTTCGATTCCCCAGTTACTGGATATAACCTCTTGGCCAATCCCGCCATCCAGACGTTGGAAGGGATAGAACCACCGCCCGCCCGCATAGCCCGCTTCATAGGTAATGATATTTCCGTCGGGGTAGTACCAAGTGCTAACAAAGCTACGAAAGTAATTTGTCGCCAGCGTCCCATTCGGCCAAAAAAGCGCTTGATCACCATGCATCCAATGATAGGCCATTATGCGGCCGTCCGGGTAATAGATCGTCGTATCCAAGCCTGGCTCCGCCATAAACAGTTGCCCATTCGGGAAATACCAAGCCTGATGGTAGAGGTCATTAGAGATTAATGCGCCATTTGCATAGTAGCTATTCCCACGACGGTAGCCAGTTAAAATTGCCGGTTGGCAGGCCAGCTGATTTAGCTCGGCGAGCGCGTCAGTCATGGTGTTCATCTCCCCGACATCGTCGAAATCAGCGGGTAGCATGGTATTCAGCGCGAGCATCTTGCCCATAAATTCAAGAGTTGCGCAGGCGCTACTGACGTTTGCTGAGCCTTCTCTGGCTAATACTGCAGGAGAAAAGCTAAGCAATAGTGCAAGGGCTAGAATTCGAGCATGACTCATGGTGCATCTCCTATTATGGTTTTATGCGCGCTGCTGTGAGCGAACTGTTTCGAAAGTTCTCAAATAGTACTGCTGCTAATGTGAACACTGACTTAATATTCGCTATGCCGCGCAGATTCGCAGCAAATGAGATTTTTGGCTTTCTCTGAGCTGAAAATCCCTTATAATACGGGGCTCTAAACAGATGCTGTTTGCTGCACACCAAAACGGCTTAGTGAGCTAGGTCCAGCAAGGCTAGGTTCAGGAAAGATAGAACCCAAAAATAAGAAGCTGTAACTAAGGAGAATCAGATGGACTGTCCGAAATGCAATTCCGAGATGCAAGAGCTCAAGATTGAGACATTGCATGGTCAAGTGGTGATAGACAAGTGCAATAGCTGCAAGGGCCTGTGGTTCGATAACGGCGAAGCAGAACAGCTGAAAGGTGACTGGATGGCGGACTTTGCGGACAGCGGCGATCGAGAAGTAGGGAAGACCTACAACACCGTGCGCGATATTGCTTGCCCTCGCTGCGGCAAGACCATGGTTAAATTAAATGATCCCAAGCAATCACACTTAGAATATGAAGCGTGTGAGGAGCACGGTGTGTTTATGGATGCTGGCGAATTTACCGACTACAAACACGAAACCTTAATGGATGTTTTTCGTGATGTGGTGGCAAAGATTAGCCGAAAGTAGAAGTAATTTAGGTTAAATGATTATTAGGTGAGTAGGTTTTTGCGGCCCACCGACTGCCAAAAGCTAAGACAACTAAGAATGCCATTTGGGGTGCAGCCAAATGGCATTTTTTCTTGCCTGCTGATCTAGCGCTGGAAACTTTCCGATGTCAGTCCAAGTAGCCGCGGCGTCATGAAAGTCGGAGCCTACTGACAAGTAAAGTGATTTTTCTTCAGCCAATTTGCTCAGATAGGCTTTCGTAGTTGGGTCTATATTCGAATAGCTTCCCTCGATTGCTTCTCCACCACATGCTTTGAAATCGTCGAGTAGTGAGCTTAGCTTGGTCTTGCTCAGTGAGTAGCGGCTGGGGTGCGCAACTACGGCTATGCCCGAGGCTTTAAGGATCGCAGTTACTCCCTCGTTCAGGCTACAACAGCTTGCCGCGGCATAGACTCTGCCGCGCTTGCCGAGATGCGTCTTAAAGGCCTTTTGTTTATTTTTGCAGACTTTTTCTTGCACAAGAAAGTCTGCAATATGGCTGCGCGTATAAGCTGTGCAAGGCAGTGATTGTAAGTAAGGCATCAGTCCGTGTGTGCCCAGCTTCTGTAAATTTTTGTCGATGGCCTGGGCTCGCTTTTCACGCTGGGCTTGCTGTGACGCTAACAGCTTTGCTATGTGACAGTGCGTAGGGTCAATGAACAGCCCGACGATGTGAATCTCCATGGTATTCCATAGGCAGGAGAGTTCTACGCCATTGATGATGGTTATGTCTTTGGCATCACGCCTCAGAGATGCTAATCCATCGATACAGTCGTGGTCGGTAAGTGCCAGATGGGTCAGCCTATTTTCTGTTGCGCGTTGTAGTAGAAAAGAGGGTGATTGCTTACCGTCTGAGAAATAGCTATGGCAGTGTAAATCGGCTTTCATGATTGTTTACTATGATCTCTATCAATACATTGGCTAGGGCCGCTTAGTCTATTCAGAGCGCGCTGCGGTATTCTATAGGAATACCGATAAAGAGATCACGGTAATACAACAATAAAGCGCGCAACACGGTCTTAATGATTGTGATCAAAGAATTCACGAAAGTCGGTAATTAGGTCGGCTCCATGGTGGCTATTTGGCTGCTATGCTATACAGACGAATAGGCTCGACTCGATCTGATAGATCCAGTTTTTGGGTCAACAGCTTCTCAATAAGTGGTAACAGCAAGCCGGTGACTTACATTGAAAGATAGGGCAGTCAGTCGCAGGGCTCGAAGACCAAAATTCTGCGTCACTTTTGATCGGTGGATGCATTAATTGCATTGTGCAATGTGATCAAATTTTAAGTACCGTATCCCAAGATAACTTCACCGATGACTCTGCAGGGAGTTCTTCGATTGGTGCGCATGTTCGCCATGTCCTCGACAGCTTCCATTGCTTCTTTGAAGGACTGGAAGATCCTTCAATCGATTACGGTGCGCGAAAGCGCGACCCCCAGATAGAGAAAAATTTGGAGGCGGCAACCTTCGTATTAGCGAGCGTTGCTCGAAGCATAGTGCAGAGGCGAGAGTCGCCATTGGGTAAAGAACTTATCTTGGTCAAGGAATTCGTACTGCCCACTAAGGTGCTGTTGAAATCAACAGCACCTTAGTGCGAGAATTAATGGGGCTCATGGCTCACAGCATTCATCATCTAGCCATAATTGCCCTGCTCGCGAAGTCTTTCGCTCATCAAATGAACAGCGATTTCGGCAAGGCACCTTCCACGATCGTCTACGAACGAGCCTAGTGCTCCATCCACCTTTGCCTAGTCCTGTATGCACCCCTAATTGCTGAGCGTCAGGGCCGCATTAACCCCGCTAGTTATAGGCGGTGGAGTCCTAGTGCTGGCTATTCTGCTAGAGCAGAAGCGTGTCCATATACTTGACTAATTTACTTAGGTATTCGATAATTCTCGGTACTTATTGGCATCCAAAGGGCTTCCCATGCGCTTGACGACAAAGGGTAGATACGCGGTAACGGCAATGCTGGACTTGGCTCTGCATAAGGATCAGGGGCCGGTAAGTCTTGCAGATATCTCTCAGCGGCAGGCAATTTCTCTATCTTATCTGGAGCAGTTATTTGCTAAGTTACGCCGTGGCTCATTAGTGAGCAGTGTGCGTGGCCCAGGGGGAGGCTATGAGCTGCAAGGTGGCTCCGAATCGATCTTCATCGCTCAGATCGTGGATGCCGTGAATGAGTCCCTCGATTCGACCAAGTGCAAGGGAGCCGGTGATTGCCAAGGCGGCGAAACCTGTCTTACGCACTATCTGTGGGAAGATCTCAGTGAGCAGATTCATACCTTTTTAGAGGGTATAAGCCTTGCCGATCTGGTGGCGAAGAATGAAGTAAAACGAATTTCTCAGAAGCAAGATCGGAAACACCTAATTGTTAGCGAGAATGTCGAAGACCGCCGGATTTTGGCATCAAGCTTATAAACCGGTAAGCAGTGGAGCTACGGATGCGATTTCCAATATATCTAGATTATTCCGCAACTACCCCGGTAGACCCGCGAGTTGCAGCAAAAATGGCAGAGTGCCTAACTCTAGAGGCTAATTTCGGCAACCCAGCTTCACGCTCACATCTGTTCGGCTGGAAGGCGGAGGAAGCTGTAGAAACGGCGCGCCGCCAAGTGGCTGACTTGATCAACTGTGATCCTCGCGAAATCGTGTGGACTTCCGGAGCAACAGAGGCCGACAATCTGGCCATCAAGGGTGCCGCCCATTTTTATGTAAAGAAGGGTAAGCACATAATCACCTCCAAGATCGAACACAAGGCGGTGCTAGACAGCTGCGGCCAGTTGGAGCGCGAAGGCTTCGAAGTAACCTACTTAAATCCTACCGAAGCAGGAATAATAACACCCGAAGCGGTCGCTGCCGCGATTCGTCCTGACACGACACTAGTTTCACTAATGCATGTGAACAATGAGATTGGGGTGATCAACGACATCGCAGCTATTGGTAAAGTAACTCGCGAGAACAAGGTTATTTTTCATGTCGATGCAGCCCAAAGTACAGGTAAAATTGATATAGATATGGAAGCGATGCAGGTAGATCTAATGTCTTTAACGGCACACAAAGTATATGGGCCCAAAGGTATTGGCGCCTTGTATGTTCGCCGCAAGCCGCGCGTTCGTATCGAGCCGCAGATTCATGGCGGCGGACATGAGCGCGGCATGCGTTCGGGCACACTTGCTACGCACCAAATTGTGGGAATGGGCGAGGCTTACCATCTCGCGAAAGAAGAGATGGTTGATGAAAATGCGCGACTATTGGCCCTACGCAATCGTTTGCTAGATGGCTTTAATGGCATGGATGAAGTGTTCGTCAACGGTGATGTCGATCGTCGTGTTGCTCATAATCTAAATATTAGTTTCAATTTCGTAGAGGGCGAGTCGCTTATGATGGCGCTTCGAGACCTGGCAGTCTCTTCAGGATCTGCTTGTACCTCTGCGAGCCTCGAGCCGTCCTATGTGCTAAGTGCCATTGGACTAAATGACGAACAGGCACACAGCTCGCTTAGAATTTCTATTGGTCGTTTCACTACGGAAGAAGAAGTTGACTATTCGTTGGAAAAGATACGCGACGCTGTGGGCAAGTTAAGAGAGTCATCCCCGCTGTGGGAGGTTTACAAAGACGGTGCCGAGTTAAATCAAGTTAAACGGCAAGCTCACTAAACCGAGCCAATTTGGATGCGCAGAAAGCTTTAGTACCTGACTCGGCTGTATTGTATAGCGCCATTAAGTTCAGTGATCAACTTCCCCAACACCGACGCCAATATGCCTGTTTCCTCGCCCTGAGAAAGTGGTTTCTAGTGCTAGATGAGTTCGGCGATGACCCCAGACGCTGCGGCGAGGAAATCCTAGAGGCAATACAGGCTGCCAAGATAGAAGAGGCGTTCGATTAAGCCCCTGAAAAATAGCGTTTTTATTCACTAAAAGCGTACTAATCCCAGATTTACCGCGTATAATGCGCGCTCTCAAGAATTCACCCTACATTGGAGTTAAGATGTCGATCGAACGTACTTTATCCATTATCAAGCCTGATGCCGTAGCGAAGAACGTTATTGGCGAAATCATTACCCGCTTCGAGAAAGCCGGGTTGAAGATTGTTGCTGCAAAGATGCTGCAATTAGACGAGGAATCAGCAGGCGGCTTTTATGCTGAACACAAGGAAAGACCCTTTTACAAAGACCTTATTGAATTCATGACGTCTGGACCGGTCATGGTAACGGTTCTGGAAGGTGAGGGCGCGGTTATGATGAATCGCGACTTGATGGGTGCCACGAACCCCGCAGATGCAGCGGCTGGCACGATTCGCGCCGATTTCGCGAAATCTATCGATGCCAACGCAGTTCACGGGTCCGATTCAACAACATCGGCAGAGCGTGAAGTCGGTTATTTCTTCAACGACAACGAAATCTGATCCTGAAGCAAAGCTGCTGAAGAGGATAAGTTGAGCATGACGACGGCGACACATAAACCCAATTTGGCTGGCCTAAGTCGGGCAAAACTGCGGGCGTTGTTCACCGGCATGGACGAGAAGCCGTTTCGCGCTGAGCAAATTCTGAAATGGATTCATCAGCGCGGAGTGCTTGATATCGATCTCATGACCGATATCAGCAAGGACCTTCGCGAGGAGCTCAAGCAAACTACAGAAATTTCTCTCCCTAAAATCCTAGAAGACTTCAAGTCTGAAGACGGCACCCGTAAGTGGATTGTTGAAGTCGCCAGCGGCAGTCATGTCGAAATGGTTTTTATTCCCGAGGCGGGGCGTGGCACTTTGTGTATCTCTTCTCAGGCAGGCTGTTCATTGGATTGCTCATTCTGCGCGACGGGCAAGCAAGGCTTTAATAGCAATTTGACAGTGGCGGAAATTGCCGGTCAGCTGTGGTGGGCCAATTACCATCTCGGTGTTTTTGAGGATAAAGCGGAACAGCGAGTTAGCAACGTAGTGATGATGGGAATGGGCGAGCCACTGCTGAACTTTGACAACGTCATGGACGCGCTAAGCATCATGATGGAAGATTGCGCCTATGGCTTATCGAAACGCAAGGTGACAATTAGCACCTCAGGTGTGGTTCCGGCGATAGACAGATTGAAGGACTACACGGACGCATCGCTGGCCATCTCCTTGCATGCGCCCAATGATGAACTACGCAGTCAGATCATGCCTATTAACAACAAGTACCCGATCAAGGAAGTGCTTCGATCTGTGCAGGGCTATATGGATAGCCTGTCGGATAAGCGAGTTCCGGTAATCGAGTACACGATGATCGCGGGTGTAAACGATCATCGTCAACATGCTCGTGATCTCGCGGTACTGTTGGAGCAACTTCCCTGCAAAATAAATATAATACCTTTCAACCCGTTCTCGCTGAGCGATTACCGTCGTCCAAGCTCATCCTCGGTTACCAATTTTAGGCAGATATTGCAAAAGGCTGGGTACACGGTGACT
>CALKDE010000129.1 GCA_938082955.1 uncultured Pseudomonadales bacterium | reverse complement strand
CTCGATGTGTTGCAGTCTCTGTATTTCCGCAAAATCTACACTGACCAAGCAAATCTTAGCCGAGTGTAATCCGCCGAGCTTGGCCTTGATGCCCTCGTTGAGTTCTCGATAGTAGGTGGCGGTTGATTCCCAGCTCATACCACCTAATAGGCCGATCGTCTTCTGTTTTTTGTTCATCGCTCTATCCAATTAGGTCGTTTCCAGCTACGCAGTTTTACACGCAGCGTGGCGATAGTTTTCCAGAATCCACCTCTAATACTAAGATTATGGCGAATAAGATACCGCCGTTTTGTTTAGGATAACTGCGGTGCCAGTAGTAGCTAGGCGGCGTATCTAGTCAACAAACGACCTTGGAAAAGGGCGGCTATTCTAGTCCGAAATTCTAGGCTACACCACAATTTCCAGAGTTTTCGGGCTCTGGATGGATTACACTAGTTCGATAGGTTAGAAGCGAGCCCCCATGGTTCTTAAAATAATTATTAAATACAGTAAGTTAGGTCTGAAAAAGAGCGTTCTCGCGCTGCTATTTGTGCTTTGCATATTGCAAGGAAGTCAGCATGCGATGGCCCAGAATAGCGACGTGCCTATTCCTGACTCTTTTCTGGAATTGCAGGAATTCATTCCCAGCATTGGTCTAGAGCTGCGCTATTTCAGTGAGGATAACTTTGTAGGTCAGGTAATTGATGGCTATCACGCAGAAAAGGCGTTCATGACGAGAGAGGCCGCTACTGCGTTGTCGAATGTGCAGAGCGAACTTGCATCCTTTGGTATGAGTCTTAAGGTATTCGATGCTTATCGACCCCAGCGAGCGGTGGACCACTTCGTGCGATGGGCTCAAGATCTAGACGACAAAAAGATGAAGGGTGTATTTTACCCGGCTGTGGCGAAGGAAGACTTGTTCAGTGATGGATATATTGCGCAGCGCTCGGGGCATTCTAGAGGCAGTACTATCGACCTGACGATTGTGGATTTAGACACTGGGGAAGAGATCGAGATGGGTACTCCCTGGGACTTCTTTGATCCTTCATCTTGGCCTAGCAATCTAAATCTACCGCCTCAGGCACGCGCAAATAGAAACTTACTCAATGCAGTGATGACTCGCCATGGCTTTAGAGCATTGCCTGAGGAGTGGTGGCACTTTACTCTGGAGAATGAGCCCTTTGCGGACACCTATTTCGACTTTCCAGTCAAATAAGAACAGACGATTCTATGAATAAAATGAGAACGACAGTGGAGGAGTCGCTGATGCGGTTAGTAAAAATACTGCTTCTGTTGGCTTGGTGTGGTCCGTTGTGGGCTAACGGGAAACTGAGCGGTGATATCCGACTTTTCAGCGAAGCTCTTGGTTATGACTTGCAATATCGAGTTTATGAGCCTGAAGGCATGCACAGGAACTCAGAGCTACCCGCGCTCTATATCACCGATGGCCAGTGGTATATATCTCGAGGGAAACTTCCTGCACTCCTAAACAGAGAGATTGCTGCAGGCAACATAGAGCCGCTGCTGGTAGTGTTCGTGGATAGCCGAAATCCTGATAATCTCCAGCAGAACCGGCGCAATCAGCAGTTTTTCTGCAATCCGCGTTATGTCGACTTTTTTACCGAGGAGTTGCTGCCTGCGGTAGACAAGGAATATCCTACCTCTGCCGTGCGCGAGGACCGAGTTATTCTTGGTTTGTCTTTTGGTGGTCGCAACAGTGCCTGTTTCGGACTCATGGCGCATGACTCTTTTGCGGGAATAGCGATGCAGTCTCCTGCAAATACTGAGATGGTGGATGAGCTGCGTTTTCAATACATGGCGCAAGAAAAACTGCCGTTGAAATTTTTCATGAGTGTTGGCACTGTCAATGATAATACACAGGCGGGTAGGCAATTTATGGAGACGTTAAAGTTCCAGGAATACGATCTGACTTATCGTGAGGTTAACCAGGGGCATGACTGGGATAATTGGGGGCCGCTTTTAGATGATGTGTTGTACACATTTTTTCCTGCACAATGATCGACTAATTTTCGCAATGCGTTAGCACGCCCCGGGCATTTCTTCTATCCAGCGGCTAATGAGATCTACGCCCTCGCTATGAATCAGCGACCTACCAAGCTCCGGCATCATCTCGTCGGGTTTATCGGAGCGCATCCTATATAGTAAAATCGATTCCTCGGGCTGCCCGGGTACGATCGCATAGCGCAGATCTCCAGCACCTCCGCCCGCCGCGACTGGCGGTTTGCACACGCCGCGGTTTATGGCGAGCGTCTGCGAACTATCGAGGATGAGTCCTGATGTGTCGGCGGCACCTTCTGGGTTGTGGCAATGCCCGCACTGCATATTTAGATAGGCCAGTGCGCGATCGTCTAAAGACGCAGAAAGGTTTTGCCAAGATTCTGAGCGTGGAAAAACCTGCTCATCACTTAGCCAGCCGCGCTGTACCATCTGTTCAAGAGGTGAGGCGATACCAGCACTCACATCCACATTGAGTTGGCTGAACAGCGCGCCAAGCGGGTGCATATCACCGTCGGGGTGTACCGTCGTATGGCAGCCGGCACATTGATTCTCGTTCGGCACGAAGTAGGTAAAGTCCGTTGTCTGGGTGCTGTCTTGATCAAGTAGTGAGATTTTTTTGCTGGCCCCGGCAACGCGCA
>CALKDE010000128.1 GCA_938082955.1 uncultured Pseudomonadales bacterium | reverse complement strand
TCGATCATCTGAGTGGAGGCCGCAAAGGGAGTATTGACCCCATGTCGATTGAATCGGGATAGCTCAGAATTGCTGGCATAAGTGGAGAAGGTTTCGGTATCTAGCTGCTTCAGTAACTCGCCAATATCAGCGGCAAGGTCTTCGGCCGCGATATTCGCCGGCATATCCACGATCTGAACCTGATAACTCGTGCCCATGGTAAGACCATTCAACTGCTGAATGTCGTCGCCACCGTTGAAGTAAAAAACCGAACCTAGAAGGAGGGCCAGAAATGCCGCTATGAAACTATGACGTTTGAGTGGTTCTTTCATGCGGCATAACCCGTTACGCTGCTGGTAGTGCTACGCCAGTAGCAGCATTTTTGCTAGGAAAATTCATCGAGAGCTATATTTTCGTCTTCTACACCCAAGTCTTTCAGCATCTTTACCACTGCCGCGTTCATCATCGGCGGTCCGCACATATAGTATTCACAGTCTTCCGGCGCTGGGTGGTTCTGAAGATAGTTTTCGAGCACTGCATTGTGAATAAAACCAGTCAGTCCCGACCAAACGTCTTCCGGTTGCGGGTCCGAGAGTGCGACATGCCACTCAAAATTAACACACTCCCTCGCAAGTGTGTTGTAGTCTTCTTCATAGAACATCTCGCGCCGACTACGAGCGCCATACCAAAAGCTTATCTTTCTATCACTGTGCAATCTACGCAGCTGGTCGAAGATATGTGAACGCATTGGAGCCATGCCGGCACCGCCACCAATAAACACCATCTCAGCCTTGGTTTCTTTTGCAAAAAAGTCGCCGAAGGGGCCGAACACCTTAACCTTGTCTCCTGGTTTAAGGTTGAACACGTAGGACGACATTTTACCGGGCGGGAGCTTCGTTCTCGGCGGTGGTGTCGCGATGCGGATATTGAACTTGATCACACCCTTCTCGTCCGGATAGTTCGCCATCGAGTAGGCACGTATCGTAGTGTCATTTACCTTGGACACCACATCGAACAGGCCGAAGTGATTCCAGTCACTGCGATAGCCTTTACCGATATCAAAGTCGCTATATTTAACAACATGTGGCGGCACCTCTAACTGCACATAGCCGCCTGCCTTAAAGTCGACACTCTCCCCGTCAGGGATTTCCAACACTAACTCTTTAATAAAGGTCGCAACGTTATCGTTCGAACGAACCGTGCATTCCCATTGCTTCACTCCGAAAAACTCAGGGGCGATTTGAATCTTCATATCCTGCTTAACGGCTACCTGACAGGAGAGGCGCCAGTTATCTTTTGCTTGGCCGCGCGTGAAGTGGCCTGTCTCTGTCGGCAGCATCGAACCGCCTCCATCTACTACCTGACACTTACACTGCGCACAGGTACCGCCGCCGCCACAGGCTGACGACAGAAAAATACCAGCATCGGCGAGGGTATTTAGTAGCTTGCCACCGGCGGGCACCGTTATAGACCTATCCGGATCGCCATTTATTTCGATGCGTATAGCGCCGCTAGTCACCAGTTTTGAGCGAGCGAACAGTATTACGCACACAAGCAGCATCACTATCGTAGTAAATAGTGCGACGCCGCCGAATATTGTTGTGGTATCAATCATCTTCTTAACTTCTTCTGCTTCTTAAGAAGCATCTACTTCTTAACTATGCCTACAGCGAGACGCCGCTTAATGACATAAAGCCCAGCGACATTAAGCCTACTGTGATAAATGTTATACCCAGCCCGCGAAGGCCCTCCGGCACATCACTGTACTTGAGCTTCTCGCGTATGCCAGCAAGCGCAACAATCGCAAGCGCCCAACCGAAACCAGAACCCAGCCCAAATGCGACGCTTTCTGGGAATGAATAATCTCGCTCGACCATCAATAGCGTAGAGCCAAGGATCGCGCAGTTAACTGTTATTAGCGGCAGGAAAACACCTAACGCGTTATACAAAGCTGGCACATATTTATCGAGAAACATCTCTAAAATTTGCACGATCGCAGCAATCACTCCGATGTAACAAAGAAAGCCAAGAAATTGCAACGACAATTCCGGCATACCTAACCAATCCAATGCGCCTTCGCGTAAGAGGTGATTAAAGATGATGTTGTTGGCTGGCACAGTAATCACCTGCACTACCATCACTGCAACGCCTAAGCCAATCGCTGTTTCAATTTTTTTCGAAACGGCGAGAAAAGTGCACATGCCGAGAAACATCTGCAAGGCCATGTTCTCGATGAATACCGCTTTTACGAAGAGGTTTAGTAACTGTTCCATCAAAACGCACCATCGGGCGTACTTTGGGAAGCCATACGAAACTCACGAGCCTCCACTTGATCCTTCTTCACGCTACGCACAGCCCAGATAAAAAAACCGATGATGAAGAACGCGCTCGGCGACAACAACATAAGACCGTTAGCCTGATACCAGCCACCGTTCTCTATTAGAGGAAGAATCTGAAAACCCAGCAGGCTGCCCGACCCGAACAGCTCACGAATCGAAGCGACGACTATAAGCACCAATGAATAGCCCATTCCGTTACCGATGCCGTCAAGAAAACTTAAGACTGGTGGGTTCTTCATCGCAAAGGCTTCAGCGCGACCCATAACAATACAATTTGTGATGATCAAGCCTACGAACACACTTAAATTCTTACTGATTTCATAGGCAAACGCCTGCAGAAACTGATCGACCGCGATAACCAAGGATGCAATGATCGTCATCTGTACGATAATTCGAATGCTAGAAGGCATCTGATTGCGAATCATCGAGATGAACAAATTGGAAAACGCGGTCACCGTAGTAAGCGCGATACACATAACAAGTGTAACGCTCAATTGTGTCGTTACCGCCAACGCCGAACATACACCGAGTATTTGCAGAGCTATCGGGTTATTTTCAAATAGTGGCGTCAATAATATTTGCTTAACACTGCTCATGCTTTCATACCAAATTTAATGAATTGATCAATCATTAGTCTGCAGCCCTGTCTCGCGTAGCTGCGCCAAAATAGGCCCATACGCATCATCGCCTAGCCAGTACTGAATCAAATTATCGACCCCGCGTGTGGTAAGTGTTGCGCCGGACAAACCATCTATCTGATAGTCGCCACTGCCCTGCCCTTTAATGACCCTCAGGCCAACCTCACCGGCTTCATCGTAAATTTTCTTTCCTGGCCAGAGCGCCGTCCATCTTGGATTCCTAACTTCCGCACCCAAGCCCGGCGTCTCTTTTAATTCATTAAAGGCGAGGCCCTTAACTGTATTCGCGTCGCCTTCAAGAGCGAGAAAGCCGTATAGAATCCCCCAGAGGCCGTAGCCGCTTACTGGTACGACGATCGTTTCTATTTCTTCATTTTCCGCTACAACATAGATCATCGGGTAAATAACGCGTCGCTTAATGTTCGCGATATCTTCCTGACGCTCCAACGCTTCGGAATAATTAGGATCATTGATAACTAAGCGCTGATCGTAGCCGTCTATGTCGATCTGCAATTGCTCGAGCTGCTCTTCGCCGAGTACACGCTGTTCATTAAGGTCGATAACATAGGTTGAGAATTGGCTAAAGCGTTCTGCTACCACCTCATCACCGTCTTGCTGCGAATCGAACAAGCCAGCAGCACTCAAAATATTTTTATTCCTATCGAGAATTCGGTTCGCGTCTTGCATCGGCTTCAAAGTCACCGCGGTTCCCGATACGATTATCGAGCAAACCACGCAGAGGCTGAAAGCAACGATCAATGTTCTTTTTGTAGAGTCTTTAGAGGACACCGCGCGCCCTCCTTCTACTTACATTCGCCTTCACTACAAAGTAATCAATAAGCGGCGCAAACAGGTTCGCGAACAATATCGCTAACATCGTGCCTTCGGGATAGGCTGGATTCACCACGCGAATAAGTACGATCATAAAACCGATCAAGGCACCGAATATCCACTTACCGGTACTAGTCATCGAGGCAGAAACTGGATCGGTCGCCATAAACACCATACCGAAGGCAAAACCACCGAGGACAAAATGCCAGTACCAAGGCGTCGCAAAGGCAGGGTTAGTATCGGAGCCAATAAAATTAAATAACGTCGCGGTCGCACACATGCCAAAAAAAACACCCAGCATAATGCGCCAAGATGCGATTCGAGTGACTAACAAAACACAAGCCCCTAGCAATATAGCTAGCGTCGAGGTCTCACCAATAGAGCCCTGCATTTGACCAAAAAAGGCATCTAGCCAACTCAGTCCACGCCCAGTCGCTACCGCTATTGCTGGCAAGCCTTCCGCCGCTATTTGACTGAGTGGCGTGGCACCGCTAAAACCGTCTATTGCTGTCCAGACTGAATCGCCGGACATCTGTGGCGCATAGGCAAAGAACAGAAACGCGCGACCTGTCAGCGCAGGGTTTAGAAAATTCTTACCAGTACCGCCGAAGACTTCTTTGCCCACTACGACGCCAAAACTAATCCCCAGCGCAGCCTGCCACAGCGGAATATCCGGCGGCACTATCAAGGTGAACAAGATTGAAGTAACAAAGAAGCCTTCGTTGATCTCATGGCCTCGCTTCATAGCGAACAACACTTCCCAAAAACCACCCGCCAGAAACACCACGAGATAAATAGGAATATAGTGTGCGGCACCGTAGACAAAATTATCCCAGATACTACTAGGATCGTGACCCGCTAAGGCAGCGATGATAATTTCGTGCCAGTCGCCACTGCCTTCGAGGCCCATGGCGACTATCGCGCTATTCGCCTGAAAGCCGATATTGAACATGCCATAGAACATTGGGAAGAATGCAGCAAACCACACCGTAATCATCACCCTCTTTAAATCTATTCCATCACGCACATGAGGCTCAGCAACAGTAACCTTACTTGGCGTGTAGAAAATGGTATCCACAGCCTCGAACAAGGCGTACCAAGACTCGTACCGACCACCTTTGTTAAAGTGCGGCTCTATGTCATCTAATATTCGACGAAGTCCCATTGCCCGTTATGCCTCTTTCTCGATACGCGCAAGATTGTCACGCAAAATGGGTCCGTACTCATACTTTCCCGG
>CALKDE010000127.1 GCA_938082955.1 uncultured Pseudomonadales bacterium | reverse complement strand
GCAGACATCGAAAACCTATCTCATCTGACTCGTTATGACAGCACCCATGGCCGTTTTTTGGGAACGGTCGAAACGAGTAATGGGATATCTGACAAAAAAATGATCGTAAATGGTGACGAAATTCGTGTATTTAACGAGCCGGACGTCGGCAAACTCCCTTGGTCTGATCTCGATGTCGATTTAGTTATGGAGTGTAGCGGTGCATTTAAGGACCGTGAAACTGCCCAGTTACACATTACCGGTGGCGCTAAGAAAGTCCTGTTCTCGCAACCTGCTGAGAATGATGTCGATGCTACTTTGGTTTATGGCACCAATCACAAAACTCTGAAGCGTGATGCGCAGATAATATCCAATGCGTCCTGTACGACGAATTGTATAGTGCCGGTGTTAAAGGCGATAAATGAAACATTCAAGATCGAGTCGGGCGCGATTACTACGATTCACTCCGCGATGAACGATCAACCGGTTATCGATAGCTATCACGACGATGATCTGCGTAAGACACGAAGCGCGATGCAATCGATAATTCCCGTCGACACGGCTTTAGCTAAGGGCATTGAAAGAATTCTTCCGGAGTTAACCGGCTTGCTCGAAGCCCAAGCGATTCGGGTTCCAACGTTGAATGTTTCTTTGATGGACCTAACATTATCCGTCGCCGCTACTACGAACGTAGAGGAAGTAAATCAAGCGATTCTTAAGGCCAGCGCGAGCTTGCCGGAGAACGTGCTGGGCTTCACCGACGAGCCGCTTGCGTCTTGCGATTTTAATCACGACCCGCGTTCGGCTATCGTCGATCTGAATCAGACGAGCGTGGCGAACGGCAAGTTGATTAAGCTATTCGTTTGGTTCGACAACGAGTGGGCCTACGCGAACAGAATGCTAGATGTGGCTGCGTATATGAGCTCAAATAAATGAACAAGCCATTACAATTTTTACTTGGAATAAGCCGCTAATGTCATTCTTGCGCATGGATCAACAAAATCTCCAAGGGAAGCGGGTTCTTATACGCGAGGATCTTAACGTAGCCATCAAAGATGGTGTGATTAGTAACGACACCCGAATCAGAGCTGCCCTGCCGACTATCGAAATGGCGAGAGCAGCGGGTGCGGAAGTAATCATCATGTCGCATCTAGGCAGACCAGTTGAAGCGAAATCAATCGAGGAGCAGGCTGAATTTTCGTTGCAGCCGGTGGCAGATAGACTAGCGAAGTTGCTTGGTTGTGATGTCGAGGTGAACCGCGACTATCTATCTACGGTTCCCACTAGCCGTGGATCCGGCAGCGTCACGCTATTGGAAAATGTGCGTATAAATGCCGGCGAGAAAGCAAACGATGATGCCCTCGCTAAAAGCTATGCCGCACTGTGCGATGTATTTGTAATGGATGCCTTCGGTACGGCACACCGTGCACAGGCCAGCACCCACGGTGTTGCCAGGTATGCACTGATCGCCTGTGCAGGGCCGTTACTCGCCAGCGAACTCGATGCACTGGAACGCTCGCTCAAGAATCCCGAAAGGCCCATGTTAGCAGTAGTGGGCGGGGCAAAAGTCTCAAGCAAATTAGAAGTGCTTAAGAATTTATCGACCAAAGTTGATCAGCTCATTGTAGGTGGCGGTATAGCAAATACCTTTCTAGCCGCGCGCGGTGTCAATGTAGGCAAGTCATTATTTGAGCCTGATCTTATCGACACAGCTCAGGCCTTAATGGAGTCAACGTCTATCCCAATGCCGACTGACGTGATTGTTGCAAAAGAGGTTGATGTAAATGCAGTTGCAGTAACGAAGTTAGTCATCGATATCGAAGACGATGACATGATCCTAGATATAGGTCCGGCAACGGCGATGCAGTTCGCAAAGATTATCGGTAATATGAAAACAATTATTTGGAATGGACCGATTGGCGTATTTGAGTTCGAGCAATTTTCAAAAGGTACGCAGGCGGTTGCGAAAGCGATAGCCGATAGTGCCGGATTTTCGATTGCAGGTGGCGGAGAAACCATCGCAGCGATAGACAAATATGCAATTACAGACAAAGTCTCTTATATTTCAACCGGAGGGGGCGCATTTTTAGAATACGTGCAAGGCGCAGTTCTACCTGCTGTTGAAATCCTAGAGAAAAGAGCCAACGGCGGCTAAATTATTTAAAATATTAAATCTACTGACAAAGAATAGACAACAGAACAAAGGACGAACTATGGCACTAATTAGTTTACGACAATTGTTAGATCACGCGGCAGAGAACGGTTACGGTGTTCCAGCATTCAATGTAAATAACCTTGAACAAATTCGCGCGATTATGGAGGCGGCAGACGAGGCGAATAGCCCAGTTATTTTGCAGGCCTCGGCAGGCGCACGAAAATACGCAGGGTCAAATTTTTTAAAACATCTGATCCAAGCAGCTATCGAAGAATTTCCGCATATACCTATTGTTATGCACCAGGATCATGGTGTTTCGCCTGCAATATGCCAGCGGTCCATACAATTAGGCTTTTCTTCGGTGATGATGGATGGGTCGCTTAGAGAGGATGGCAAGACGCCTACAGATTTCGATTACAATGTTCACGTCACTAAGACCACGGTTGACATGGCCCATGCCTGCGGCGTATCAGTGGAAGGTGAGATCGGTTGCTTAGGCTCGCTCGAGACAGGATTGGCTGGTGAGGAAGATGGAGTCGGGGCGGAAGGCAAGCTCACTATGGCGCAGATGCTAACCTCTGTAGAGGAAGCCTCAGCCTTTGTAGAGGCGACAGGTGTTGATGCCTTGGCAATAGCGGTGGGCACTAGTCACGGAGCCTATAAATTTAGCCGTCCGCCAACAGGAGACATCCTAGCGATGGACAGAATAAAAGAGATTCATGCGAAAATTCCAAACACTCACTTAGTAATGCATGGGTCTTCCTCCGTACCGCAGGAATGGTTGGCGACTATTAATGAATTCGGTGGCGAAATCCCAGAGACTTACGGTGTGCCCGTCGAAGAGATTCAAGAAGGCATTAAGCATGGCGTACGTAAAGTGAATATCGATACGGACCTACGCCTCGCATCCACGGGTGCTACGCGCAAGTTTCTTGCAGAAAATAAATCTGAATTCGACCCGAGAAAATTCCTGATCTCAACCATGGATGCGATGAAGGCTATCGTTCTTGCTAGGCTTGAGGCGTTCGGGACGGCGGGTCAAATTTCAAATATCAAAAAAGTCTACAACCTAGAGCAGATGGCCGATCGCTATTCTAAATAGCCAATAGTTGCTGAGCGAAAACCTGATTTTTGTGCGAAGGAAAATGAGAGAAGATGTTCAGCAAGTTAGATGCTAACCAACTAAGACAAAATCTGCAGGGCATAGATTTTCTACTCAGTGGTGTCCAGGTGAGTGTCCAGCTCGGTGCTGAGGCAGCGCAGAACTATGCCGCCTATAAACGCGACTACGGTCTTAATTTTTCCGAACTAGACCCTAATTTAAAGGCCGCGAAATCGACTGTAGGAACCTTCTCTAGCGGAACCTATGAATTAGTTTGCCAGCATTTTCTGCCTTCAACACAGGCGCCGCGCAAGACCGCCTTTTTATTGCATGGCTATTTTGACCACGCCGGTTTGTATCGTCATTTGATAAAGCATCTGCTTGAGCGTGATATCGCGGTCATTATCTTCGATCTGCCCGGCCATGGACTATCTAGCGGCGC
>CALKDE010000126.1 GCA_938082955.1 uncultured Pseudomonadales bacterium | reverse complement strand
GTGATGAGTGATAAAAGGTCTGGCTGTTGCTCCGCCGGGAATCACCTGCATCATTGGTGTCTCCACCTCCATGAAATCCAGCGACTCAAAATATTGGCGGATAAGTCGCATTATGCGAGAACGAGTCTGGAAGATCTTCCGGGACTCCTCATTAACGATTAGATCAACATAGCGCTGACGATAGCGCATTTCGGTGTCGGTCAACCCCTTGTGCTTGTCCGGTAGCGGGCGCAGCGACTTAGTCAGTAATTCAAATGCGCTAGCGCGCAGCGTCAGCTCTCCCTTACCGGTCTTAAACATCTCACCATGAACACCGATTATATCGCCCAGATCGAATGACTTGATCTCTTCGCCTTGCTCATCAGAGAATGACTTATTATTAATATAGATCTGCATCTGACCGCTTCCGTCTTGTAGTACGACGAATGGACCACGCATGCGAATTATTCTTCCTGCTATAGCGGCAGTAACGGCAAGGCCTTCTAACTCTTCCTTTGTCTTAGTCTCGTGTTTTTCGATCAAGTCAGTCGAGGTGTCTTCTTTGATAAAGCCATTAGGAAATGCCACTCGCTTCGCGCGGATGGCTGTTAACTTTTCTCTGCGCTGAGCGATTAGCTTATTTTCGTCCTGATTTTCTTCAGTCATTTGCTTGTGGTTCCTGTATCCCTGCTATCAATTCTATTCGTTCTATTTTAACTACCGCGAACCTAATTTTAAGTTATTATTTACGCTAATAACTACAGCCCCATCTTTAAACTCGCCTCGATAAATTTATCTAAATCACCGTCAAGTACGGCGCCAGTATTCGTCATTTCTACATTCGTCCGCAAATCCTTGATCCGCGACTGATCTAAAACGTAGGAGCGGATCTGACTACCCCAGCCGATATCTGCCTTGGATTCTTCAACACTTTGCATCTCTTCTTTGCGCTTTAATTCTTCCAGTTCATACAACTTAGCCTTCAGCTGCTTTATTGCCGCATCTTTGTTCTTGTGCTGCGACCGCTGACTCTGACACTGAACCACTATGCCGCTAGGCTCATGCGTCAGGCGAATAGCGGAATCTGTTTTATTGACGTGCTGACCGCCTGCACCACTTGCTCTATAGGTATCTATTCGTACCTGCGACATATCGAGGTTTACTTCGATATCATCGTTTATCTCCGGCGATACAAACACCGAGGCAAATGAAGTATGGCGCCGACTACCTGAGTCGAATGGCGATTTACGAACTAGACGATGCACGCCCGTTTCTGTGCGCAGCCAACCGAAGGCGTATTCACCGCTGACCAGAATCGTTGCACTCTTAATTCCCGCAACATCGCCACCGGACACCTCTACAAGTTCCGCTTTGAAGCCCTTGCTTTCGCCCCAGCGTAGATACATTCTAAGTAACATCTCCGCCCAATCTTGAGCCTCAGTGCCACCGGAACCTGCCTGAATATCTAGATAGGCGCTGGACTCATCCATCTCACCAGAAAACATGCGACGAAATTCCAGCTTTTCTAAACCAGCCTTCAGGGCTTCAAGATCTTTACTCGCCGCATCAAAAAGCTCTTCATCAGACTCTTCTTGCGCTAACGTTAATAACTCTGCGACCTCGGCAATACCAGAATCCATTTTCTCGATGGTTGCAACTACTGCCTCCAGGTTCGAACGCTCCTTACCCAGAGCCTGCGCATATTCAGGTTTGTCCCAAACCGAAGACTCACCCAGTTCTAGCTCAACCTCGGTCAGCCTTTCCTTCTTGGTCTCATAGTCAAAGATACCCCCTGAGACTATCGGTTCTGCTACCTAACTCCTTTAACGCCCCAAGCTGACTGTTAATTTCCAACATTTCACAAAATCCTGTGTGCGGCCTATAAGTACTAGAAGGCCAAAGGCAGCATTTTACCTCATTAATTGCCCAATATGTCAGCTCACAATCCCTTGGCTTGGCAGTCATGCTCGAAGCTGTTGGCTAATCTTGAAAGCGTGTAAGCTCTGCCGTGATTCTAATAGCATTCGCAAGCGCCCAATAGTCAGTGCACTACAGGAAAACCGTTTCCCTAGATGAAAATCGAGAACGCCAAAATTACCTGGCTTGAATCCGGCCTACCCTACTCTACGCAGTTTCAGGATATCTATTATTCGCGGGATGACGCGGCCGCGGAGAGCCAACACGTCTTCTTGGAAGCGAACAAACTCAAGCAGCGCTGGGAGCATGACAGCAGCAGTGCGACATTCCATATCGGCGAGCTGGGATTCGGTAGTGGACTCAACTTCCTACAAGTGATGAAACTCTGGCAGAAGTTGGATAAGCGACCAGGCCACCTACACTACATCGCGTTCGAGAAGCACCCCCTAACGATTGAAGAAATGCAGAGGATACATCAGCGCTGGCCGAACCTTGCTGCCCAAAGTGCTGAACTGCTAGAGCAATACACAGACCACAGTGAGGGCTGTCACCGCCTACCACTTACGAACGAAATCACCCTCGATGTTTACTATGGTGACGCCCATGAGCAGTTGAATCGCCGCATGACCGACGCCTGCCCTGCTATACAGTGCTGGTTTCTAGATGGGTTCTCACCGGCTAACAATACCCAGCTGTGGGAAGAGCCTCTGATGCGTCTACTTGCTAGCTGCAGCGACGAGGCCACTACACTCAGTAGCTACAGCGTTGCCGGGAAGGTACGCACAGCGCTCAAAAATGCTGGTTTTGAAGTGAGTAAAATCGAAGGCTTCGGGAGAAAACGCCATAGCTTGTTCGCAAGAATGCCAGCTATCGCGATT
The DNA here is from genome assembly GCA_938082955.1 of uncultured Pseudomonadales bacterium. Lineage (GTDB taxonomy): Bacteria > Pseudomonadota > Gammaproteobacteria > Pseudomonadales > Pseudohongiellaceae > UBA9145. Next base: position 1,419 of record CALKDE010000126.1, on the reverse strand, counting down.
CCGCCGCCACCGGCTAATCCAAAAGAGACAGAAACACTGCAAAGGCTAGATTCTCCGTGGTTCACCTTACCAAAGCCACACTTCAAAGCAAGAACCGCCGTCGTCATTGGCGCCGGTCTGGCCGGCTGCAGCACTGCCCACAGCCTCGCGCAGCGCGGATGGCAGGTAACAGTAGTCGACGCCGGACACAAACCCGCAAGCGGCGCTTCGGGAAATGCCCAAATGGCCCTGCGCTGTCGGTTATTTAACGCAGCCTCCCCAGAAGCGCAATTCTTCTTACACGCCTATCTGTTCGCATTGCGGCAGTTCAAGCAGATCAACCGGCACCACGGCATCGCTTGGAATCCCTGCGGCGTACTGCAATTGTCGAATGCCATGAACAAGCGAAACCCGCTTCAATTGGAAAAATTGCAGCAACTCTACTCAGCACAGATTGTGCAACAGCTGTCCAAAGACCAGGCATCGAGTAAGGCTGGAGTAGCACTGCGCGAAGAAGCTTGGCTGTTCCCATCCGGTGGAGCAATGAAACCCGCTTCTTTGTGCGAGGCCTATCTCGCTCACAGCAACATAAGCTGCGTTTTTACTACTCGAATTACTAAGTTGAATAGAACGAACGAGAAATGGCAGCTTAGTGCAGGTCAGACGCAGGTGATTGATGCGGACGTTGTCGTTGTCGCCAACAGCCATAGTGCAGAGCAGCTTGATCAGTTTGCGGGCCTGCCTCTGCAAACTTTGCGCGGACAAACCTCAGAAATACCCGCCAATCAAATCAGTAACAAACTCGAATGTGTAGTCAGCGGTGGTCGCACGGTATTCCCTGCTAGCGAAGACCGGCACCTTCTTTCTGCCAGCTACGCTAACAGCTGCCAGTTGCAACCACGTGCTGCCGACACGCATGAGAACATAGTAGTGGCTGCCGCTAACTTTGCTGGCGCTGACATCTTAAGTGAAGACGCTGCTGTTGAGCGCGTATCACTGCGCTGCAACTCGCCCGACCGCTTGCCTTTGGTTGGTATGGCGCCGGATCTAGAGAAAATGCGCACACGCTATGCAGGGCTTTCAAGGAACGCAAAAGCAAAGTTTAATTCAACTGGGGAGTATTATGCGGGTCTATATCTGAACGTGGCACACGGTTCAAATGGGCTTGCCAGCTGTCCACTTAGTGCCGAGTTTCTAGCAAGCCTAATAGCTAACGAAAATTTGCCGCTGAACCGCGACATTATAGAATGCCTCAACCCAACACGCTTTCTGATTAAAGACTTAAAGAAACAGCGCTAACTAGCGCTCAAAGAATGCCTGAATTAGCACACCCATAGATTCAACATCAGCCGCCCCAGCACTCTCTCGAATGGAATGCATAGCGAAACTCGCAATCCCTATATCAACTGTTGAAATGCCCAATAGCGCAGACGTGATAGG
>CALKDE010000125.1 GCA_938082955.1 uncultured Pseudomonadales bacterium | reverse complement strand
CGTTAAGAAATTGTGGTTTGATTGCGCTGAAATATTCTTTTGAAGCGAGATTAATCAGAATTGGCCTTTTGTCTTGCTCGAATAATTTATTGAGGTTTTCGGTAAGCTGGCTATCCCAAAATTCGTAGAGATTCTTGCCTTTTTTGTTTTTGAACTTGGAGCCCATTTCAAGCCTATAAGGCTGCATCAAATCCAGTGGTCGAAGTAGGCCGTATAGCCCAGACAAAATGCGCAGATGATTCTGCGCGAAATTTAGATCTGCTGTAGAGAATTTTTCTGCGTCTAGACCGATGTAGACATCACCTTTGAATGCGAAAACGGCTTGCTTGGAATTTTTTAAATCGAAGGGTGTATGCCAGTTTGCGTAGCGCATATGATTGAGTTCACCTAAGTCGCCACTGATATGCATAAGCTCGGAGAAATCTTCCGGGCTTAACTTCTGCAATTGACCTACAAGCTGTGTGGACTCTTCGAGATATTGTGGTTCGGTAAATCTTCGAGTGGGGGCCTTGGTGTCGAAATCGAGAGACTTAGCGGGTGATACTACAATTAGCATGGTCTGATTACTCGTCTATTTAGTCGAATGCTAGTTAAATGGATAAAGGCTATTCCTGATCTTCGAATTCCAGCCACCACTGAAGCGGTGTTGTGCCGTCTTCGGGATCGTAAACGTTTCCATAATACCAAACTGTATCAGGATAATCTTTACAGACAGCGCTCAATAGCTCCTCGATGACTTGGAAGCCGATAGAAAAATGTATGCTGTAAACCAACGCGCGATCAGTTTGCTTGTCTAAGCTGCCTCCTATCTTTTCAATCTGCGCGGTAAGATTTTCTGCTAACACAGCGAGTTGGTGAACACGGAAGACGCGAATGGAAAGGTTGCCGCTGCGACGCAGCAACTCATACTCGGCAGAAGAAGGGTTAATGACCTTGAGCTTATCCCCAGCGGCCAGATTGCGAGTCAGCAAAGGGGAGCGTACGAGTCGTACTTCGTCTTCGGTATCCTTGACCAATTCGACTTCGAGGCTCTCGAAGACCGGATCGCCGTCAGGATTGAGGCCTGCTAGGAATGGGAGTTCGAAGCTTTCGGTTGTCAGAGGGTCAGTAGGAGAACTCAATGCTTGTCCCTTGGTTAGTCCTGTGGATGAAACCATGTTTACTAGGTAAGCTTGCTGGCAAGAAGGCTTACTTAGGCTGCTACGGACGACAATGATAGAGCGACTACAGCGAATTGCCACTATTTTAGCTAGGTTTCGGCTGTCGATAGTCGTCTTGGCTGGATTTTCTCTGGTGGTGCTTGTTCTCAGTGTTTTGGATAACCCCCTACTCGATAGCGACACGCTCTTGATGCCCGCTATCCTTGGCTTCTGCTGGGCGCTGATGCTCTATAGCACTGGTGAGCTCTTTCAGGAGATACCAGATAAGGCTGGCAGTGAGGCTACTTTCCTCAGGCGAATGGCGGTGCGCGTGAGAAGGGGAATGTTGTGGATTCTGGGGATTCTGACAATAGCGAGCGTGGCGGCCCTGCTTATGCTTAGCTATCAACTGATGCGTGTATGGCTATGACGCGCGGGTCTGGCACCCTCATGGAGCCCTGCTAGGTATGTAATAATGAGCGGCCCTGCGTTAGATAGGGCCAACAGTTAAATAAAGTCGAATAAGAGCAACGGCGTACTAACGCACCTAAACACCATGGAAAAGCTTTCTCTACTCATTGATGGGTTATCGAATCGTCTAGGCCGACTTTTTTCTTGGCTCACTCTGACTATGGTGGTGGTTATGGCAGCCATCGTTGTGCTGCGCTACGCATTTCAAATTGGCTCTATCGCGTTACAGGAGTCGGTTATATACATCAATGCGCTTATATTTACCTTTGGTGTTGCCTATACGCTTAAAGAGCAGGGCCATGTTCGGGTCGATATTTTCTACAGCCGACTTAACGGGAAAAAGCGTGCTTGGATAGATCTGTTTGGCGCACTACTTTTGCTCGCCCCTTCTGCCTGCTTTATTATCTGGATTAGTTGGGACTACGTTGCCGTTTCCTGGCGAATACGGGAAGGGTCTGCCGAATCCAGTGGCCTACCCTTTGTCTATTTACTGAAGTCAGCGATCCTTGTCTTGCCTACCTTACTACTGCTGCAAGGAATTTCAGAGATAGTGAAATCAATCTCTGCGATCAAGCGGGGAGACCCCTAGTGGTCGAACTCATTCCTCTTCTTTTTTTCTTGGTCGTGTGTCTCGTGCTGATGGCAGGCTATCCGGTTGCTCTATCACTTACCGGCGTGTCACTGGGGTTCGCTGCTGTAGGGACCCTAATTGGTGTTTTCGACACGGCCTATATCTTACTTATTCCAAACCGCATCTACGGTTTATTGGTTAACCAAAACTTATTTGCTGTGCCGCTGTTTGTATTTATGGGAACGATGTTGGAGCGAAGTCGCATAGCAGAAGACCTGCTCAAGAACATGGCTATTGTATTGGGCAAATTTCCTGGTGGTCTCGGAATTTCAGTCATCATTGTTGGCATGTTGCTGGCCGCGAGCACAGGCATCGTCGGTGCCACTGTAGTCACTATGGGGATACTCTCGTTGCCGACGATGATGAAGGCGGGATACAAGCCCTCGCTGGCCTGCGGCACGCTTTGTGCGACGGGAACACTTGGGCAGATCATACCGCCGTCTATTTGCTTGGTGTTACTTGGGGAAGTTATCTCGAATGCGTACCAACAGTCTCAATTGAACGCGGGGGTCTTTGCCCCCGATTTTGTTTCCATCGGTGATCTGTTCGCAGGCGCTGTAATCCCCGGTCTGCTGCTTGTCATGGCCTATGCGAGCTATATGTTCGTCATCGCTATGCTGAAACCCTCGCATGCCCCGCCGATGGCAAGCGATGAATTGGGTGAGGGAGCGAATGTCTTCGCGGCGTTATTTAACGGCTTGCTTCCTCCGGTGCTGCTCATGGTGGCTGTGTTGGGTTCGATACTTATGGGTATAGCGACGCCAACCGAGGCGGCTAGCATTGGCGCGGTGGGCGCGATG
>CALKDE010000124.1 GCA_938082955.1 uncultured Pseudomonadales bacterium | reverse complement strand
CTGGAATAGCGAGAACATCATATTGCTCACGGTGTTGCTACCTGCGACGAAGGCGCCGAGTCCACCAATAAAGGTAGAAAAGAAAGGCCATGCCGATCCCGTAAGATTGGCTACTCCCTCGGCGAGCACCAGTGGCATCTGCTCGTAACCGGCCGCACCGCCGCTGGAATTGATGAAAACCTGAACCATAGGCACGGTGAACACCAGCGCCATGGAGGCAGGGACAAGTGTTTTCAGAGACTTGCCGAACGCGATCTTATATTCCGATGGCTTTAAGCTATGCAAACCCATGGTTATTAGCGAAACGATAATGAATATCGTGCCGGGAGACCAAAATGGCTGGAAAGAGGCGGTAATATCGCTGCCGAAAATTTGACTCCATGACCAGGTTGTTAGGATGCTCGGTCCACGCAACAGGGGCTCTAAATTGAAATAGGGTAGGCGGGTAATGACTAACAGGCTGGCTACGAATAAGTAGGGTGACCATGCGCGGACAATACCCATAATCGGCTTGCTGTCATCTTCGGCCTCGATCTGCATGTTGCCAGTCCATTCTTCGTCCCAGTTCTCTTTGTCATCAAAGTCCCAGATTTCATCTTCCTTCGGAAGTAAAAAACCAGCCTTTGCTGCGCTGACGACGACACCGAGACCTACGAGACCGCCAATAAGCGATGGGAATTCGGGTCTGAAATAAGTTGCTACTAACAGGTAGGGAATGGTCATAGCAAAAGCGGCAAACAAGGCAAACTTCCACACCTTAAAGCCCTCGGCGAAAGACCTGTTCTTGCCGAAGAAGCGAGTCATTATGGCGACGACAAAAAGTGGAATAAAAGTGCCGGCGATCGCGTGAAGCAAGGCAATCTTTGTGGCGATAAACGCAAGAAATTGATCCCATTCAGCGAACCCCAATTGAGCCGCGTAGGCTGCCATCTCTGGGTCGGCCGAGAGTCCTGTGTTTACGCCGACCATAATGGGCGTGCCCATTGCGCCGAATGATACTGGTGTGCTCTGAATTATCATGCCGGCGACCACGGCTGCCATAGCAGGAAAACCGAGCCCTACCATTAGGGGTACTGCTACTGCCGCAGGTGTTCCAAAGCCTGCCGATCCTTCGATAAAAGAGCCGAATAGCCAGGCGATGATAATGACCTGAATGCGGCGATCGGGCGTGATATCTGAGAAGCCCTGGCGGATGGCCCGAATAGCACCACTTTGCTGCAGTGTGTTCAGCAGCAAGATGGCACCAAAGATAATATAGATTAGCGTAGCAGCTACCCACAGCCCATTTGCGCTGGCAGCTAGCACTTTATTCACAGGTACCTGCCAGACGAAAAAAGCGAGTGCGGCGGCTACCACGTAGGCGATAGGCATAGCGCGGCTTGCAGGCCAACGTAGCAATACCAGGAAAAAGGCAACGGAGATGATAGGCAAAAGCGATAGTAGGGCGAGGATTCCAGTGCTCATAATTTTTTCTTCTTAGTAGTGAGCGATCTTTGGCAGCTTAGCAGATAATTCAGAATCTGCGAAACTCATTTGCCCATGGGGATATCCTGCGGGGACAAGTGCGCTGATAAGTGGAATAATGGAGTTAGCAGCCCATTTTAGCGGGTGCAAACTTCACCCTCAAAAGGAGCCAGACTATGGAAATTTCAACGATTGTGGCATTAGTGGTTGTTGCCATCCTATTCTTCTACATTGTTGGTATTTATAACCAGTTGGTCAGCCTCAAGAACCGCTACCAAAATGCGTTCGCACAGATCGAGGTACAGCTAAAGCGCCGCTATGACTTAATCCCCAATTTAGTGGAAACGGCGAAAGCTTATATGGAGCACGAGAAAGGAACTCTAGAGGCTGTTATAGCCGCGCGTAATTCCGCTGCGGCAGGTTTGGCCGCCGCCGCGTCCGATCCAGGAAACGCTGCTGCTATGCAGGAGTTAATGGGTCAAGAGGGAGCGCTCGCCGGCGCAATGAATCGTTTCAACGTAGTTATGGAAGCCTATCCTGACTTGAAAGCAAATCAAAACATGATGCAAGTGAGTGAAGAGCTCACCACTACTGAAAATAAGGTCGCGTTTTCACGGCAGGCTTTTAACGATCAAGTCATGGCCTACAATACGTATCGGCAGACTTTTCCGCCGGTAGCTGTGGCTGGATTCTTTGGGCATGGTTCGGACGCGAGCCTGCTCGAATTCGCAGACAGCGAAGCCATACAAGAAGCGCCAAAAGTCTCTTTTTGACAGGGCTGAGGGTTTTCCCCTTGGTGTTATTGAGAAAGATAAATTCTGGTTTTATAGGTAAGCGGCGCTCACAATGAACTTCTTTGAATCGCAGGATACGGCTAAGCGCAATACAGGAAAATTGATTTCACTGTTTGCTCTTGCCGTGTTATCGCTAATCGTCGTTACAAACCTTCTGGTCATGGCGCTGTTCTCTTTCGGCGCCACCTCCATGACGAGCATGGCGGCCACGGCCACCTTTCAATTTGACCCGGCACAGTTTCTAATTATCGGGGCTATCGTTACCTCAGTAGTGCTTTTTGGTAGCCTCTACAAGATTCACTCGCTCTCCGGTGGCGGTGCTCGCATCGCCGAGATGATGAATGGGCGTCTGCTAGTGTCTGGCTCCGCCGACCCCGCTGAGAGGCGCGTTCTCAACGTCGTAGAAGAGATGGCGATTGCCTCTGGAACACCGGTTCCGCCTGTGTACTTGATGGAGGAGAGCGGCATCAATGCCTTCGCGGCGGGGTACTCTCCCAGCGATGCTATCGTTGCAGTGACCCGGGGAACTATCGACACACTCAGTCGCGATCAGTTGCAGGGTGTTATTGCTCACGAGTTCAGTCACATTTTGCATGGCGACATGCGTATCAATATTCGCCTTATCGGCGTGCTATACGGCATCATGATACTTGGCATTATCGGCTACCATTTGCTTCGAGGTGGCGCCTATAGTCGCCGCTCTAAAAATTCCGGTGCAATTGTGTTCCTCGGATTGGGTCTGGTCATAGTGGGCTTCGTCGGTACATTTTTTGGCAATCTGATTAAGGCGGCGGTGAGCCGGCAGCGTGAATATCTGGCCGATGCCTCGGCTGTGCAATTTACCCGCAACCCAGATGGCATAGGGCAGGCGCTGATGCAGATTGCACGCAATCAAAATCATTCCTACCTACAGAATCCGAAGAGTGCGGAAATCAGCCATGCGTTATTTGAAGAAGGGCAGGTTTCGGCATTGAGTCGTCTGTATGCGACTCATCCGCCCTTAGACGAGCGTATTCGTGCCATTCTGCCTCGCTGGCAGGGTGACTATGACATTAGCGAATGGGATCGGTCGGCTCTTGCTGCAACCGCGACTGATGGGCCGCAGGAAAAGGTGGCAGGGCCGAGTCAGCAAGAGAAGGCGACGGCGATACTAACCGGTGCCGCCGGTGTCTTGCTGGCAGATTCGGTGATCAATCAGGTGGGCAATCCTGACGGCAAACATCTAGATTACGCGGACGTATTAGTAAAGCAGATGCCGCAGTTGTTTCTGGAGGCGGCGCGTGAACCTTCGGGAGCGCGGGCGATGGTCTATTTTCTAGTGCTTAGTAAAGATGAGTCGGTTCGGGCTAAGCAACTGGACGTGTTGCAAGCCAGTGCAGACGTCGGTGTATTCGCTGAGTTGCAGAAACTGTATCAGTCCGCGCAGGTCGTGGCAGCCGAGCAACGTCTGCCGTTGATTACTATCGCGCTTTCTAGTTTGCGCCAGTTGTCACAGAAGCAGTACCGATTGTTTAGGGAAAATTTCAAAACCCTTGTCGAGATAGATAAGAAGATGAGCTTGTTGGAATGGGCGCTGCAAAAAATAGTGATGCATAGCCTAGAGGCTGTGTTCGGTAAGGATGAGGCGCCATACTTTGGAAGAAAAAGCCTGAAGAAATGCAAAAAATCTATTTCAGTATTGCTTTCACTACTTACTCATTCCACTGTTCAAGATGGCATATCAAACGAGGAGACTTTCGCCGCCGGCGCCGCTACTCTGGATTTATCGCTGCAGCTTATCGCTGTCAGTAAGATCGATTTCGGTATCTTGAACAATGCTTTAGATGATCTGGCCGACCTAAAACCCTTGCAGAAGCCCGCGCTACTTAAAGCCTGTGTTCGCTGTATAACTGCCGATGGCAAGATTCAGGCAATAGAGACAGAATTGCTTAGAGCGATTGCGGCGACCATCGACTGTCCGATGCCACCTTTGCTGGCGGACTAGTTGCTCGTCACTAAATGAGGCAATCGGCGCCATCGAGTAAGATATGCAGGCACAGGCCGATGCCTAGCGCACGTGTCTTTGGGTGAGCTAATAACATCACGTAGAGGATGATGGGTAGCGGGGTATGCAGTGGATGAAAGCCAATGCTACATCGCTCGGCATAATAGATTGGGTCGGCTAGCAGATGATCTATATCGATCAATAGCCCAGCAAGCATTAGAGCATAGTTTTTCAACCAGGCTTTTTTGTAGAGGCCAGCAGCAAATGGCAGTGGCACTAGAAAATGAAGAATAATGTGTATAATTTTTGGCTGACTCTACTACTGCCAGTTTTCTGGCTCTAAAAATTAGAACGTGCCGCGAACTTTGAAGGCAACGCTTAATCCCGTAGTGTAGCAGTTCTGTTCGATCTCTCTTACATCATTGTCTATTACATAGCCATTGTAGCGATAGCGAATTCCACAAGCGTGGAAGTTGTCGAAATTATTGGCTTCTAGTCGATAGGTAAAATCGCTGTAGCCAACTTTTTCGACGAAGGCTGTAAGTAAATCGGGCCGAACGAAATCGAATTCGCTGTCATTGTCGAATCCACGACGACCGTCCTTGATTAGCAATAACCAGTTAAAACCATAGCTCAGACTCTGCGAAGTAACATCATGTCGAAATCCGAGCCGCAGGCCGCCTCGGTCGAAGGGCTTAAAACCGTGTTCGCGGGGCGTGAAAGGGTCGTCATCGAACTCTGATTCCTGCAGAGTCAACACGCCAGTCAACAATGCAGATGGCAAATTTAAGAAGCCCAGTCGAATGCTGGAATTGAGAATCAGGCCGTAGGCCTGTCCTGGGCCAACATTGCCATTCGTGGACTGCAAATTATCAATGCTTTGCGAGATATCGATCTTGCCTATCTTATTATCGAAGTCGTAGTAAAAGTAACGCGCATTGATTGCGCCGCCGTCATTAGGTAGACGGTAGTCTAGACCGACTTCGGCGCGCAGGCTCTCTTCAGGCTCTAGTGATGGGTTGCCCGCAAAAGTGTTTTGATCGTCGTCGCTATCGTTCGTATTGCGAGAGAAATCGCCGAAGCTCAACTGCGATACAACTTTCTCGAAAGATGCTTTAGCTTGCAACGAATTGCTTATGTTGTAGCGCAAATCAAACTTAGGCTTTACAAAGTTGAAATCACGCTTATTACTGAGGTCGCCACTTTGGGTGATCTCAGACCATTCTGCAACGAGTGAGCTTTCCAGAGACATGCGTGAGCTAATTTGCCAGTTGTGGATGACAAAGGGCTCGAAGCGAGCTTCCTCTACTGTCGAATTTGCATTCGGCAGAGGCGAGGGAGTCAGTCCATTAAATAGTGGATTGCCCGGAGCGGAGGATGGCACGGCTATCAGCAGGTTCGAGTTCTGAATGGTTTGCGCAGCCTCTATGCCAAACTCCAATCCCTGATTTTCGCCTAAATTTGCAATGTAGGAAGAGCGAACAATTCTTTCCTGATAACTGCTCGATGTGTCGAGAAAGAGAGTAGGGCTCTCGGGCCCACCGACTGTTTCTGCCCGGAAGCGCTCCCTTAGAGTCGCTTTGTTATTCTCGTTGACAATGAACAGGGCCTTGATGCGATTACCGCTACCGAATCTGTGCTGAAAGTCGCCACCTATCTCCCAGTTCTCGTTGTTAGAGGGAAGCGTTTCTCTATCATGATAAGAGAATGGGGCCGCGCTATTAAAGTCAGTGAACACGCGATACACATCATTCGCGGGTTCGCTCTCGTTGTAGAGTAGATTGAGGGCGAATCTGTTGCGGTTACTGGGACTATAGGTAAGGTTCGCGTTAACCGCATATTGAGTTTCGTCGGTAATGCGATCCCAATCTCTGTATTCGTTTAACGATAAATCCGCGTTGAGACTTTCTTCGAAGTTTTCTTGACGGCTGTAGGTGTTGGTTATCTGGCCGTTTAGCAAGTAGGACCACGCGCCGGATTGACGACTCCAGGAGACTGAACCGGCTGGATTGCTAGTGCCGTCTTCGTGGTAGTTGAGAATCAGTTCGGAGGCGATAGTGGAGCGAGATTGGGACTCGAGTAAGACGATATTGACGATCTGGCCTGAGTTCTGCACGTCTAAATCACTGGAGGTGCCGCGTATTATTTCGATGTAGTCGACTTCGTCGGCGGAGATTCTCGCCAATTGGCTGTC
>CALKDE010000123.1 GCA_938082955.1 uncultured Pseudomonadales bacterium | reverse complement strand
CAGCAGGCGTTCGTAAACAGCTGGACAGGCAGGGGCGGCAACTTAGTTTCACAATCGACGTTCAGTGGTGACAATGACTACGCTGATGTCATTAAGAGACTGATGGCTATAGATTCCAGCGAGTTGCGCAGAGACCGACTAGTTCAACTACTGCCAAGATCTAGCGTAGAATTCACACCCCGACGCCGGGACGATATCGACTTCATTTTCCTAATCGCTAATCCACGAGAAGGCCGACAGATAAAACCTACCCTCGCCTTCTACTTCGCAGGCGACATACCCGTCTACGCTTTGCCTTCCATCTATGATGGCCTAGATAACCAAAGCGCGAATCAGGATTTAAACGGCATTGTATTTACAGATGCGCCCTGGATCTTGGCTAACTACGACCCCTTAAAATCCAATCCCGCATCTCGCCTGCGACCCGCTCAGGGGCCGGTGCAGCGCTTCCGAGCAATGGGCATAGACAGTTTTCGTCTGTATTCTCGTCTACAGCAATTTAGCGAAGAAGACATTACCACGCTGCCCGGCGCCACTGGCATCCTCAGCATGGATAGCAAAGGCCGCATTCACCGCCGCCTAGAAGTTGCTCGCTTCGTTGATGGGAAAGCCACCTTACAAGCAAGCCCGGACGCTGCCTCAGACTAAGCCTTTCCACCGGCGGTTGCATCCCAAAGAGTTGGGATTGGGATAGCACGCCATCTACCTCCAATTGACGAACTTAGCGCTACCTCAATGTTTGCCAGCAAGACGTGCCTAACCAAGAACACGGACAAACTCATTGAATCCGCCAATTAGAGGTCTACAGCGTGGCAATGCATTTTCAACGATTCATCACCAGCCAAGCCTTTGGCAAAGCGCAGGAATCCAAAGCCGCGCGTTATCTCGGCTCTCAAGGCCTGAGACTACTTTGCAGGAACTATCGGTCACGCCATGGCGAGATCGATCTAATCATGAGCGATTTCAACACCTTGGTATTCGTAGAAGTTCGCTACCGTCGCAACGAGCATTTCGGCGGCGCATTAAACTCAGTAACACCCGTTAAACAAAAAAAAATTCGTCGTACAGCAGCGCACTACCTGCTATCGCATCCGCAGCTGCAATCCAGCAACTGCCGCTTCGATGTGATAGGCCTAACACACGTATCTAAAGAGGTGGCCCATACAGCGGAGATTCGCTTTGATTGGATTAAAAATGCTTTTTACTGAAACTTTCACCCGCTATTGCTAGTCATATTCACAGGCGGCAAAAGAAAGGATCCCGAAACGGTAAATATTGGCGCACTAGCGGCCGATATAAAGGGATGCTTTTTATTTCACGCGTTTTTTCACGAAGAGAATCACAGGGTAATTATTTAGATGGAATTAGCAGACCGGATCGGCCAACATTTTCAAGACAGCATTGCCGTTAAGCAGAAATCACTTGAAGTTCTGATCGAACCTATTCATCGAGCCGGCGAGGCTATGGTGAATAGCCTCTTAAACAACGGCAAGATACTGAGCTGCGGAAACGGGGGCTCAGCTGGTGATGCACAGCATTTCTCGGCGGAACTGCTAAACCGCTTTGAGAAGGAGCGCCCAGGGCTGCCGGCAATGGCGCTAACAACGGATAGCTCAACCCTGACCGCAATAGCAAACGACTACAGTTATGAAGAGATCTTCTCAAAACAGGTAAGCGCACTCGGACAGGCGGGCGATGTTTTGCTCGCCATTTCAACCAGCGGAAATTCTGCCAATGTTGCTGCCGCTATGAAGGCTGCGCAGGAACGCGAGATGCTGACTGTGGTGCTCAGCGGTAACGATGGCGGCACTATGGCTAGCCTGCTCGCAGAGCAAGATATTGAAATACGCGTGCCCTCCAGACGAACTGCTCGCATACAAGAAGTCCACTTGGTGGTTATTCACTGCCTATGTGATTTTATTGATACTCAACTATTTGGAGGTGACGAATGATGACACTGACGTCTCTAAAAAAACTTTTACTACTAGCAACTGCTCTTACTATAACTTCCTGTACTGCAATTCTTGTAGAGACCACTGGCGAGCAGGGAATTTCTGAAGACCCAACGCAGAGAACCGCCGGCGCCCGCGTTGAAGATCAATCGATAGAAACCAAAGTGATCGTCAACATGAAATCACAGGAATCCGAATTTAGAAAAGCTAATTTCAATGTGATCAGCTACAACGGCGTAGTGCTATTAGTGGGCCAGGTCGCATCAAATGAACTGAAAAACAAGGCGAGCGAGATTGCGAGTCAGGCCAGCACCAAGATAAAGCGCATCCACAATGAATTGGAAGTAGCCGGTAAGACCAGCCTAATTGCCCGCAGCAACGACACCTGGATAGCAACCAAGGTACGCACTAGCCTGTTAACAGACAGTGGCGTTCCATCTGGACAGGTCAGAGTGATAGCAGAAAACGGAGCAATATATCTGATGGGCTTGATCGATCAGGGCAATGGCGACAATGCGGCGAACTTAGCACGCAATGTGTCGGGCGTGACCAAAGTGGTCAAGGTGTTCGAATACATTAACTAGGAACGTAGCCCTAACCCAACTTACTTAACGACCCTCAGCGCAGGCTTCTTTCCTATATTGGATGGTTTAGAATCCGCGCCTTTGCTTATCCCCGAATCGTCTGTGCCTGTTGGGCTTGGCGGCTTCGGTAGGTTCGCCTCTGGATCGAAAATCATTCCCTGGCCATTCTCTTTGGCATAAATGCCCATTACTGCCGAAATTGGCACATAAACTCGCTTGGGAATACCCGCAAAGCGGCCATCGAAATCGATAGCCTCGCTACGAATAAATAGACTCTGAACCGCTGAGGGAGAAATATTAAGGATGATTTGGCCATCCTTGACGTGCTCCTGCGGCACCTCGACATCATCAGCGAAGGCATTCACAAGAATATAGGGAGTGCAGCCGTTCTCTATGATCCAGTCGTAGAGCGCCCTAACTATATGCGGCCTGCTCGAACTCATGGTCATAGTGCATTCCTCGCTCTGGGTGAAGCTTAGACCATTTCTTTTTCTTGCTCGGAGAAACTCGCTAGAATTGACTCTCGCTCGAACAGACGCTCGCGATATTCTAAGAGCGGTTTGGTCGTTTTATTCTTTGGCAACTCTATGCCCATTATTGGAAGGCGCCAAAGAATTGGCGCAACACAGCAGTCGACGATAGTGAATTCATCACTCATGAAGAACGGCTTCTCACCGAAAATTGGTGCAATAGAAAGCAGGCTTTCACGCAACTCC
>CALKDE010000122.1 GCA_938082955.1 uncultured Pseudomonadales bacterium | reverse complement strand
TTCTCTAAATGATAGAAGATTGTTTTCTCGGCTTCCAAATCCATCGACGTGAGGAAATGAGCAGGATCGTCATTGATGATTTTAATTCTGTCGAGACGGTCGCTGCTATGTGCTATTGCCTCGGCCGCATCTCTAGCGGCTTGAAGCGCGATATTTAACAAGGGATGCATTGCTAACTTCCTGAGCGTGCCAACAGGCGACGGCCTGTTAGGGAACAATTTTGGGCTTCTATCAAACACCTGGAGCCTATTTCTGCGGATCTGTAGGAGGACTCTTGTGGGAATTAACTCCGCGCATGAGAAGGGCTACAGCCACCGATATTAGGAGCTATGATAGCAAACAAAAGAAAGCAGAAGGAAACTATTACAATTTGCAGGCCCGCTGAACAATTCTATCGCACCTCTGGTCTGAATTTACCCTTTGTTAGCCCGCTAGAGGGGATCTATCCTGCTATAATTCGCGGCTCTTTGTTAACGAGTAGTGACAGCAAAATGTTTGATTTCAATCAGGTCTGCGTAGTTCTAGTGAATACCTCTCATCCGGGAAATATCGGAGCTACTGCGCGTGCGATGAAGAATATGGGACTTAGCAAATTGACTTTGGTAGCGCCGGCGGACTTTCCTAGTGGTGTGGCGGTGGGTCGGGCGGTCTCCGCTGTTGATATTCTCGACAATGCTCGCGTGGTGTCTTCCCTGCAAGAGGCTGTCGAGGGCTGTGGTCTGGTCATCGGAGCAAGTGCGCGGTCTCGTAACATTCCCTGGCCGATGGTTTCGCCAGAGCAGTGTGGACAGAAGGCCGTGACAGAGGCGGCAGTCAACAAAGTCGCCTTGGTATTTGGTCGGGAAGATGCGGGGCTGAATAACGAGGAACTCCAGTTGTGTCATTTCCATGTGCAGATTCCCGCAGATCCAAACTACAGTTCATTGAACCTGTCAGCGGCAGTGATGGTGGTTTGTTATGAAGTGCGCAAGGCAGCGTTAGCCTTGGATGAGAAGCCGGCCATTGCAGAGGACGAGATTTGGGATCAGGAGAAGGCAAATGGGGAGCAGGTTGAACACTTCTACGTTCATCTAGAGAGAGTAATGACGGCCATTAAATTTCATGATCCGGAAAACCCAAGGCAGCTTATGCCAAGAATGCGTCGTTTGTTTAGTCGCATCAGAATCGATGTGATGGAGATGAATATACTCAGAGGTATTCTATCGAATATAGAATTTAGGCTAGATAACGAGAAGAAGCTCAAAGCTGAGTTAGAGGGAGGCGAAACGGCTAAAGAGCCTAAGTCCTAAGCCTTAGTGACTTCAGCTTCGAGTTTTGTATAAAATTTATAAAACAGCACAATAATTTTTGTTAACCCATAGCTGTTTTTCACCCTATTAGGAATCAAATCTAAATTACGGGCAGGTGTAGTGACCTAAAGTGCCAGGCAGACTTTCTATTTCAGTGATGAACCTTTATCTACACGAAGAGCAATCTGCAGACAACGCAAGGCCTGTAAGCGGCCGGTCCGGTTCTTAGGCATGTGTTACGTTTATCAGGCGGTCGCGAATCGGTAGGGCGGCAAGTGGTAAGTGTGAGAAGCAAGATCAGTTCATGCCACTGGGCTGTCGGCTACTCTATTTCCATTAGCTAATCAAATTTTTCGATATGCTTGAAGGGTGTTAACGGGAAGACTGATACCCCAGATAACTATAATATTCTGTGGCATCTTAAAGAAGTTTTTGCTGTTCAAGCGGAGAAACCCCTTGAACTTACCCTCGACGATGCCCATCTATTCAGTGCTATAACCCTAATCAAAATTGACTGACTAGCCAGCGCTAAATAACGATGGAATAGGCAGTGACGGGGATTCCGATTGTGGAGCCAGTGCTATCCTAGCGTCTACGTTGATTGCTTCTTTTTTGAGGCTGTTTTAGTCTTGGCTTAGCCTTCGGAATTAGGAACTTATCTCCGTCACCGATCAAGTCAGCTCTGCCGAGTTCGTGCAGAGCCTCTCTCAGCATTGGCCAATTCTTTTCATCGTGATAACGCAGGAATGCTTTCTGTAAGCGTCGCTGATCGATATCTTTGCAGATGGCGAGTTTTTCGCTCTTGTATCGCACCTTCTCAAGCGGATTTCGCTGTGAATAATACATGGCGGTAGCCAGTGCCATCGGTGATGGGTAGAAGGTCTGAACCTGATCTGGCTTGAAGTTCCTCTGCTTAAGCCACAGGCTAAGGTTCAACATATCTTCGGCATCACTTCCAGGATGGGCCGCAATGAAATAAGGAATCAAATATTGTTCCTTGCCTGCCTTCTTCGAAAATTTATCAAACAATACTTTGAAATCATCATAGGCAGAGATGCTTGGCTTCATCATCTTCGAGAGTGTTTTGTCTTCACTGTGCTCAGGTGCAATCTTCAGGTAGCCGCCAACATGATGGGTGACTAGTTCCTCTATATACTCCGGGTCTTTTAGGGCGAGGTCATAGCGAAGACCTGACGCGATTGCGACGCGTTTAACGCCGGGTATCGCTCTAGCCTTTCTATACAGCTGCGTCGTGGGGCTGTGATCCGTGTTCAGATGCTTGCAGATGTTGGGGTAGACACAGGAGAGTCGCTTGCAAGTCTTTTGAATCTTCGGCGACTTGCAATTTAACTTGTACATGTTCGCTGTCGGTCCGCCTAGATCGGAGATAGTTCCGGTAAAGCCCGGAACTTGATCTCTGATTTTTCCAATTTCACGCAGAATCGATTCCTCCGAACGGCTCTGAATGATGCGCCCCTCATGT
>CALKDE010000121.1 GCA_938082955.1 uncultured Pseudomonadales bacterium | reverse complement strand
AATCACCGCAGTTTAGCGATCAATGGTGACTGTAGCTCAGCTGGTAGAGCCCTGGACTGTGACTCCGGTGGTCGCGGGTTCGAACCCCGTCAGTCACCCCATTTTCTGGGATCTATACCGGGCACAGAAATGATGCTTTTACCTCGCTTCCTGCAGACTTCAAGCCATTCTCATCCTCGTTGGAAAACCTACAATTAAAGTGTATAAAGCTAATTAAGCCTGCTTTTATTGATAAGCTGGCGGAAGGTAATACTTTGTCCATAGCGGAAATAGCTTAGGTTAATCCTCCTTAGGCTGCTTCGATCTAAGCAACTACTACGCTTATTTTGATTATTTTTCTGATTTAGTTGATGTTTGTGACTCAGCGCAAACTTTAAGCTAGACCTGAGTCACATTAATATTGGAAGGTCTTGTTATAATTTCCCGCGATAAGGGGGCACTCGGGCGTAATTTCAAATATCTCGATTCCCGCAGGTAGGTAAGCAAAGGTGATGGATGTGAAAACAAGAAGACAAACAGGGCTGACGATGGTGGAGATCCTCGTCACCCTTAGCATTACGGCCGTGTTGGCGTCTGTGTCATTACCGCCACTAACCAACCTTATTGAAAGCAGTCAGGCGGACAGCGAAGCCGCTGATTTTTTTACATCGCTTTTGTTGGCAAGAAGCGACTCGGCGACGCGTAATAATATGGTGACGCTCTGTAAGATTAATCCAACTGTACCAACGAGTTGCGATAATACCGAAAGCTGGCAATCTGGCTGGATCTCCTTCGAAGATACTGATGCCGACGGGGTCAAGGATGCAGGTGAAGAGGTAATTAATACATTCACAGGTATGAGCAGAAATGCGTCGGTCACAACGGTAAATTATACCAATGTGATAAGTTTTCTTCCCTCTGGTGGCATAACCACGAATGGTTCCATCAATATTTGTGTTAACGGGAACTTTGCTAACACGATCTTCATAAATGCAACCGGTCGACCTCGTGTGGCAAGTTCAACATGCCCGTAAGCGATACCAACCGACAAGAATAGATCGTGTCCTTTACTTCACAAAAGTTTACATCACAGCGTATACAGCGTGGATCCGGAATGATTGAAGTGCTGATAGCTATGCTCGTTCTCAGCATTGGAATTCTCAATATTGCCGGTCTGCAAACTATGGCTAAAAAGTCCAATTTCAGTGCCATACAGCGAACCTCGGCAACTGTTTTAGCTAAGGATATTGTGGAAAGAATGCGGGCTAACCCTGTTTCTTTGAGTCAATACCGCACTTTGGGTGTTGGCGGTGGAACTCTCACTCAGCCGGTAACGACTTGTACGGCAGCGGCTCAGTGTAATACGTTGCAACTCGCCGCCTATGACCTATGGCAGTGGGAAGATTTAATGGATGGCTCTTCAGAAAATCGAGATATAGATGGCACCAATACAGAGACAGGCGGGATGGTGAGGCCCACCGGATGTATCTCCGGGCCTGTCGCCGGTGGTGCCGGTGTTTATACCATAAGCATAGTGTGGCGTGGCATTACTGAACTGAGCAATGTGTCTGCAAATATGTGTGGTGTTGCTAGCGGTAAGTATGGCGCCAATGAAGAGTTTCGCCGATTATTGACTTTTGACACGTACATTGCTCCCTGAATCGACATGAATATTACAAGTAAACAACAAGGTTTCTCACTCATCGAACTGATGGTCGCATTAGGGTTAGGACTCGTGTTATCGGGCAGTGTAGTAATCGTGTTTATTCAGAATAGTCGTAGCGCTACGCAGGATGAAGAAATCGCACGTACGATGGAAAATGGCCGCTATGTAGTACGCACCATTAGCCGGGAGATAGCAATGTCGGGGTTTTGGGGAAAGTTTTTGGATATTAGTAGTGCGACCGAAGATGTTTCGGTTAGTGTTGGCGTCGATTGTGGGGACGGGGTTAATCCATGGGCGATGGATCTGGTTGCCATGCAGTTTCTAAATAATGCTACAGCTAGCACAGTTGCAGCGGCTTTTGATTGCTTACCTAGTGGGAATGTAGTGGTGGGAACCGATATTCTCGCGGCAAAACGAGTGGCCGACAGCGATACAATAGACGCTGATATACGTGTCAATCAGATGTATATGCGTACCAATGGTGTCGCTGGAATCATGTTTTTAGGCAGTGCAGGCGCGCCTCCGGCGATGACTGGCACGGTTACTAATTGGGCCTATCTACCGCGCATGTACTTTTTACGCGATTATTCTTTTACTCTTGGGGATGGTATCCCGTCCCTGTGTCGGGGCTTTCTGCAGAATAGCTCACCACCTGCTATGAGCACGGAATGCCTTGTGGAAGGGGTTGAAAACTTGCAGATTGAATATGGCGTAGACAACGACGACGATTCGATTGCGGATTACTATACAGCTACCCCTACAGCGAGTGAAATTTTCGACAGTGTTGTTGCCAGGATTTACGTGCTGGTAAGAAGTTTGAACCAAATACCAAATTACACAAATGACAAAGCCTATAACCTAGGGTCTGTGAACATAGCGGCGGCAAATGATGGTTTTTTCAGGCGGGTATTCAGTACAACTGTGATATTGCGGAATCCGGCGAACCTAGGAGGGATAGGTACATGAGACTTGCGAATCAAACAAAAACCGCTATCGCTGGGCGTAATGAGCAAGGAGCTTTGCTTATTATTTCTTTGATTTTCATGTTGCTGCTGATTCTTAGCGCTACCACCACGATGCGCACGAGTACGCTTGGCCTGCGCATGGCCGGTAATGAAGAAACCCGGGTGAGTACGGCGGAGATGACTCAATCGATAGTCGATGAAGTAATAGGAAATCCCAATAATCTCATCGTATCCGGTAACGTGGGGTTCGTAAATTGTACTGCTAACGTAAGGGGCTGTACGGAAAATAGCATCGCAATTAGTGAAAACTTATTGCCTTTGGTAGAAACCAATAAAGCCGAAGTTATTGTGGAGAGGCTTGCGCCTGCGCTCATGCCAGCTCCACGGGGTATAAACTCGAGTGCCGATGCTTTTTTTGCAGCGCGGTTTGAGGTTGATGCAACATATGACGGCTCCGTTGACAATGAAGGAAAGGTGGGAATATCGCAGGGCGTAATGGTGTTAGTGCCACGTGGCACTCAAACTAACTAAGCATATATGCAAAAGGTCAGCCTATGATTACTACACGAAAATTGCTGCTGAGTTTAGGAATTATTCTCAGCATGCAGGCAAACTCAATTGCAGATGATACCGACATATATGTAAACGCGCGCCCCACAGCTGGCGCTGAGCCGATGATCATTTTGACCTTAGATTATAGGTCAAATTTGGGCTCGAACCTCTGCACCGAAGTGTCACCTAAGGATGTAAATAGTGCTTGTGGTGTTTTGTTAGGAGAGGCCTACCCGAGTTTAAATACCGGAGCTGGGCGTGTAACTCTGTTCGACGGCATTAGGGCGGTGTTCAGAGCACTATTTGACGAGCTAGACGGAGTCAAGGTCGCCTTCATGATTAATCATGACGACAGTTGTTCTGGGCGAGATGCCGATGGCGGTCCATCGGTGACCGGTTGCAGTAATGGCGCTTACTTCATCAAAGGACTCCAAAGCTTCGATAGCACTGATTCCAATGGCGCGAAAGCAGACATGTTAGCCGCACTGGATGCGATACCGGTCCCGCGGGGCAGCCTTTCCCATCCTTATCAAGGTAAGGAAATGTATTTTGAAATTTTTCGCTATCTCACCGGTCAGGCGTGGCACAACGCTCATTTAGGGTGGGAAGATTATGCATCAAACGACAATGACAACCTTGATACAGATTTTCCACTTTTAGCCTGGGATATAGGGATTGAAAGTGGGTCAACTTATATCACTCCGTTTGTTAATACAGCCGCATTTGCCTGTTCTCAAGCTTATGCTGTCAATATTATGTTTCAAGTTACCAACCAAGACGGTGATGCTGATGATGAACTTAAAGCTTCAATCGCCAGCGGCGGCATGGCGATAGGCGGAAATAACCCCTCCTTTAACGATGTAGTAAACAACATGTACAGCACTGACCTGGCGCCAAGCCCCAGCAATGGGTTTTGGCCTGAGATCGTTGGAAATCAGAACCTACAGTCTTATTTTGTTGCTGCGCAGGTGAATAATTCGACCAATGGCTATGCTGCAAGCGGCGGCACCGTGTCGGCTATTGCGTTGACTGATCCTGCTGTCTTGTTAGAAGATTTGCGAGCTGTCGTCAGCGAAATACTATCGGTAAGCACCACGCTGGTGGCAGCGTCGGTACCGGTAAACGTGTTTAACCGCTCAGATATCTCAGATAACATTTTTTTGGCGCAGTTCGAAGTCGATGAGAATGCAAGGCCTTCTTGGAACGGTAACCTTAAAAAACTAAAGATTGAAGAAACAGTCGATTCATTAGGGTCGAAAACCCTCGCATTGGTTGATGTATACAGTGCCAATGCTATTGGAGCCGATGGCCGGATAGCCTTCGATGCTTTAACTTATTGGACCGACGAACTCAGCCTGCCGGCAGCAGTGGACCTTGAAGTTGACGGAAGAGACGGAAGAGCGGTAGCCCGCGGTGGAGCAGGCCAGCTGATACCAGGCTTCCTGGGCGGTGCTAAGAGCATTGGTGATGGTAATTCCGCAACTACAAGAACAGTTTTTACAGAATCAGCTGCTGGTACAACGCTGATAGATTTGTCGGTTACCAATGCCGCTATTGTGCAAGCAGACCTTAGCGCAGCTACACTAGCCGAAGCAGAAGACTTGGTTAGATGGTTACGAGGGCAGGATGTAGACGATCAAGACGTAGACAGCGATGTTACTGAGGCGAGAGACTGGATCATGGGCCCACCGTTGCATTCTCGTCCACTGCCAATTAATTTTGGCGCCCGGGCACCCGGTTATACCGTCAATAACCCAGACATTCGTATTTATATGGGAAGCGATGATGGCTTTATGCATTCGTTTCGAAATACAGACGCTTTAGGGGGCGAGTCGGGTGAAGAAGATTGGGCCTATATGCCCAGAGAGGTTATGGATGCGGTTTCTGTCTTGAGAAGCAACTCGCCAGCGAGTGATCACCCCTATACCGTAGATGGAGCTCCCTCAGCCTATATAGTCGATACAGATGGAGATGGGAATATCGGTCTAGACGGGTT
>CALKDE010000120.1 GCA_938082955.1 uncultured Pseudomonadales bacterium | reverse complement strand
GCGTCTATCTGGTCATACTCTTCCAGGGTCTGAGTATGAATTCTCTCGTCCGGATAGAGCATCACCCGCTCGTGAAATTTGTGCTCTCCTACCTCGATGATTCTCTCGAACTCATCCTCGGCATACTCTTTGTTTGTGACCTTCAAACTACTGTTGAATGTGTCTGGGCGCCTGGCACGCAGCAGCAAGCCTTCCCAGAGCTGGGTTCGCGTGAGAACTGGCAAGTCGTCTTCTGCCAGATCGTTGACCTGAATAATGTGTTCAAACTCTAGCAATACCTTCCCCTGCACCGTTTAATAGGCTATCCGGATTAGTCTATCTGTAGGTTCCATGATGCTACTTCATCGAGTATTTCGAAGTCGGTCCAATCGAATTTAAGCGGCGTTACCGATATATACCCTTGTTGGTAGGCATAGGTGTCGGTCGTAGAGTCTTCGGAATCCACAATAATTCGTACACTTTCATAGTCTGTGGTCATGGAGTCTCTTACAGTAGGATCATAACGAGCGGTACCCAGGTAAGAATCTCCCATGGGCCTTACGGCTACCCCCTTCAGGGGTCCGGCGGGGACGTTGATAGAGATCATCGTGCCACTAGGCGCACCGAGTTTGCGATATCGATCGACTAGGTCGGCAGCAAACTTTCCAGTGATGGCGGTATTTTCGCTATTCGGGTCTTCCGAGACGGCGATTGCCGGAAGTCCGTGATACAAGCCCTCCATTGCTGCCCCCACCGTTCCAGATAGATGTGAAACGTTCCCAACGTTTGCGCCGCGATTAATGCCAGACACGACGATATCGAAGGGTTGATCTTTTCCCAGCTCCTTTATGCCGAAGCGGACCGCATCGGCCGGCCTGCCGTGAACGGCGTAGCCGAAGAAGCGGCCATCTAGCTCAAAGTTGTCGACTGTTATAGAGCCTATTGAGGATTGACTGGAGCCTGACTGATTCACGTTCGGAGCGGAGACAACTATTTCTACACCTTCAAGTTGTGAAAGAGCTGCGTGCAAAGCATGTAGGCGTGGCGATTCTATTCCATCATCGTTTGAAAGCAGTACACGATAGGATTGAGCCGACGCTACTGCACTGAAACAGGTCAGAACAATCGCCGCCGCAAATTGAGAGAGGCGTATTGAGCTTTTTATTGGTCCCATCATCTATTCCTCGGATATTGCCTTACTATCGCAATAAGTTGTTATGAAGTATTGTTGTCAGCGAAATTGAATTAGGATTGATTAACAACCCAAACGTCTATAGTACAGGCTAGCTTGTACAATTTATAGCGATACACCTTTTAGGATTTACTCATGCACGAGACAGTAAAAGTACTAGTAAAGACTCTGGCGATTTCCATGGCATTGATCGCAGCGATGCCGGCGCTAGGACAGAACGCAACCCGCAACGACGGGGACATCGAGAATAATCTACTGATGGCGATGGCATGGAAACAGACCGCCGCCGAATTTCGCGCGCTCTATCACCAGGGCTTCAATATCGCTCGCCTGCGCGTCGAGATTGCTTTGGCGCAGAAACAAGACGACTCTCTGCCACTTGCAGTAATTAGTGATGTCGATGAAACCTTGTTACTGGCGAATGACTACTGGGGCTACCTCATCACTCAGGGACAAGACTTTTTCGACGATGCGTCCTGGGATCGTTGGATCGAGGAGAATCGCGCAGTCGCAAGTCCGGGGGCATTGGAGTTCCTGAATTTCTGCGTGAGCAATTCAGTTGAAATTTTCTATGTGACCAACCGTGATCAGGGTGAGACCACAGTACAGCTGGCGATTGAAAACTTAAACGCCGTTGGCTTCCCTCTCGTAGACACGTCGCATGTGCGAGTCTTGCGAGAGAGTTCCAACAAGGAACTAGTGCAGCAGCAGATAAGAGAGGACTATGAAGTGGTCGCGCTGCTAGGTGACAATCTTAATGACTTTGCGCGTCGCTATTACTCCACTGATGTAGATCAGCGCATGAATCTTATGGAGCAGGACAAAGAGCGTTATGGTCGCGACTATATCCTTTTTCCAAACCCAACCGACGGTCATTGGATTCGTGCAATTTTCGGTGAGTCAGAGCCCGCTGCAACTGATGAGAATCGCGATATCCTCAGGCGCGCTGCGACACGTGCTGCTTGGGCCCCGTAGGTACTGATACGATTTGATAAGTCGACAGACACAAATCCAAGCAATAGAATGCACGCCATTCGTTTGGCAAACAAATTAACAGGATAGACAATGAATTCAGATGTACTCTTTAAGCCGTTCAATCACCCGAAGCTACAATTACCCAATCGCATTATCATGGCGCCTATGACGAGACAGTTCTCCCCAAATGGTATACCCGATACCAATGTCGAAGAATATTACAGAAAGCGTGCCGAA
Organism: uncultured Pseudomonadales bacterium; assembly: GCA_938082955.1. Taxonomy (GTDB): domain Bacteria; phylum Pseudomonadota; class Gammaproteobacteria; order Pseudomonadales; family Pseudohongiellaceae; genus UBA9145. The sequence continues at coordinate 3,918 of CALKDE010000120.1, read as the reverse complement.
GGCGGTGTCGGACTAATCATTACTGAAGGCACAACCGTCAATCACAGGGCCGCTTCATCAGGGGTGCAAATACCTTGTTTCCACGGCGAAGCCTTAGAAGGTTGGGAAAAAGTGGTTAAGGCTGTACATGATGCAGGCGGCAAGATAGCACCACAGTTGTGGCACGTAGGCTCGATTCGTAAACCAGGCGAAGGGCCATATCCAGACTATGCCTCAGCGACACCTTCGGGACTGTTAGGCCCAGATAAAAAAGTACTAGAGCCACTTTCCACGACCGAGATCGATGAACTGGTTGCAGCTTATGCCCAAGCTGCATCCGACGCCGTTCGTCTTGGATTCGATGCCATCGAATTACACGGAGCACATGGCTATCTGATCGATAATTTCTTTTGGGAAGGCACTAATCAAAGAAATGATAAGTACGGAGGCTCTGTTGAAAATCGAACACGATTCGCGGTTGAGATTATGCAGGCGATACGCGGAGAAGTAGGCGACGACTTTCCTGTGATTTTGCGCTTCTCACAATGGAAACAACAGGATTTCGAATCGAAACTGGCACACACGGCGGATGAGCTGGAGCAATTTCTCAGCCCCCTCTGCGATGCGGGCGTAGATATTTTCCATTGCAGCACGAGACGATTTTGGGAGCCGGAATTCGATGGCTCTTCGCTAAACCTAGCAGGCTGGGTTAAGAAGATAACAGCTAAGCCAACAATCAGTGTGGGTAGTGTTGGTCTAAGTGAAGAATTCGTTGCGACCTATAGTGATGGTTCTGCGGAAGTGGCAGGGATCGATGAGCTACTCAGCCGCATGCAAGCCGATGAGTTTGACCTGATCGCCGTGGGTCGCGCTTTGATAGCGAACCCTGATTGGGCTAACAAAGTAAAAAATAACGACATGGATTCGATTGAGACTTTTCGTAAAGAACAGTTAACCGAGCTTGTCTAGTAGCATAGAAGTCGCGAGAATTGATTAGACTACCTATGCGGGCTAGATTTCTAGAACGTTAAAACGAGGTTGAAGAAATGGCGCAGTTGGCTCAATCGAAGGTAAAACTATTTCTTATTGGTAGTTTCTGTGTACTGATTTTGATGGCTTTGCTGTTATTCCTGCCACCTTCTGTCTCCGGTTCCGCTGCATTGTCTGAATCTGAAGAGGCTATCGAGCGCGGCAAATATCTAGTGATAGCCGGAGGCTGTATTAGCTGCCACCGCGGCGAAGATGAGGAGGAATCGTTTGTCGGAGGTCTCGCGTTAGAGTCAGATTTTGGTACGTTCTATGCGCCAAATATCACTCCTGATATGGAGACCGGGATTGGCAGTTGGCAAGCGAAGGATTTTCTGCTCGCTTTACAGCACGGCCGTAAGCCTGGCGGTAGCTTTTACTATCCGGCATTCCCGTATCGCGCCTATGCAGGCCTGCGCGACGAAGATGTGCTGGATATCGGTTCCTACCTTATGAGCCTAGAGCCGCAAAACAATGTGGTCCCAAAAGCCCAAACGCCGATCTGGTTAAACCGCTGGGCCATGGCCGGGTGGAACTTATTGGCAGACATGAGCGAAGCTGATGCCGAAAGCTTCGATGACAAATTAGTTGCACGTGGGGCCTATCTTGCGCGCAATCTTGGACATTGTAGTGAGTGCCATACGCCAAGAAATGCAGTGGGGATTCTCGACGCTAGTAGAGAATTTGCAGGTGCGACTTTGGGCGAAGAAGTCATTGAGGCAATAAATGCAGAAGCGCTAAGTGAGTGGACCACAAATAATTTTGATATCTTTCTCTTTATCGGTTTGAAACCTGATGGTGACTTTGCTGGCGGCGACATGAACGATGTTGTCGAACACAACACTAGCAAAATAAGCGATGAAGACAGAGACGCGCTTGCGGCATTCTTTACGCGGCACAACCAATCCGAATAACCTCAGTTTAAATATTTAGACAAAAAAAGGCAGCCTAGGCTGCCTTTTTAATTTCCTACAATGAAACTAGTTAGTCGTTGTCTACTCTGAAGTCATCGTGACAGTTTCCACAACTACCACCGAGCCCTCGGAACGCACCTAAAGTCGCAGCCATGTCACCGCCGGCAGCTACTTCCGCAAAAGTATTAGCTCCCTCGAGTAATGCTTGAGCCTTTTCGGCGAATCCTGCAGAGTCTTCCCAAATCACATCTAAGGCTTCGGTTTCCACATCGAAATCGCGAGTATCCATAGCAGCGAACAAATCGGGAATCATCGGCGCAAGAGCGGCTATGTTAAGCGCATTTTTTTCTGCAAGTTCTGCATTAAAAGGCGCGCCCTGTGCCATACCTGCTATAGGAAGAAGATTAAATAAAAGTAGCTTGAACACAGACTGACGCGTTTCGGCAGCTCCTGCTGCCATTTGCTCTGGTGTAGGTTCGTCTTGAGCTGACGCTGTAAACAGAGTGCCCGAAACAAGTATCGCTAAAGCAGAAATTAGTACAAGTGCTTTTTTGATCATTTATATCTCCGATCCTTTATAGGATATTGCTAGTTAAATTAATTCGTTTAGCCGAGTGTTGGGCAACAGGGCCCTAAAACTCGCCTTCTGCAAAACTGCAGTTGCAGACTATATTACAAGTAATTTGTGAATGTCACTGCCTCTGGACGAAATCTTTTGCACAGCAACAACTCGCGAACAGGGTCCTACTACTTAGAGAAGGCCAGACAATGATGCATTTTGTTCGAGTCTGCCCAGAGGTTTTCTAGCGGACTAGTTTGCCACTTCCTTCCAAACAAATAGCCTTGTCGCCAACACAAATGCAATTACAAACCAAGCCGCGATGCCTAGTAGGGTAGGCGTGATTTCAAGTAAGCTTGCACCATTGTTTGCAATCTCGCGCATGGCGGTGGACACAAAGCTCAGTGGTAGCAAATTCGCGATAGGTTGAACTAGTTCGGGCATAGACTCTATTGGATAGAACACGCCAGACAAGAGTATTTGCGGGAATATCACAATATTTCCCACAGCCATAACCGCCTGTTGAGTCTTAGCTATGCTGCCCAGGCAGAATCCTAAGCAGAGAAAAATAAAGGTGCCTAGAATAATCATTAAATAGAAAGAGGCGAAATTGCCGACAATACTGACATCGAGAATGGTCACGGAAAAAAGAATTAGCACCGTGAGTTGAATCAATATGATTGCCATTCTGGCGAGAACGATAGCAGTTATGAAATCATGAGGCTTGATCGGTGTGACAAAAAGCCTCTTCAGAATGCCTTTGCGGCGAAACTCAACGATATTAAATCCGCTGCCAGCAATACTAAGTTGCATGAGGGTAAAAGCCATCAAACCCGGCAACAAAAAATCCAGATAACGTTGCGAGCGCGCCTGCACATCCTCAATGGTGAGTGTGAACATCGGTTCGATATTCCTAAACTCGCGTTCGATCGAAATTAGTGTCTGCTCGAGCAGCGGCATGATTAGGCCCAGCTGTTGTACTTGCGCTGCATCCACGAGTAGTTGCAACTCAGCTCCATCGCTTTGCGCATCGAAGTCCTCGGGCAGTATAAGCAACATGGTCTGATCGCCGTCCACGAGCTCTGCCCGCAGGATTGATTCTTCCCCTACTGTGACATTGAACAGCAAATTGTCATTCAGTATCTGTGAAAAATCGGATGCTACTTCGCTAGCAGAATTGTTTACGATGCCGAGCTTGATGGGGTCGACTTCGCCGTTGTTTGCGAAAGCGAACACGGTCATAAAAATAATTGGGAAAAATAGGCTGAAGAAAATTGACTGTCTGTCACGCAAGAAAATTTTCAGGAATATCTTGGCTAGATGTAGTTGTAGTTTAGTTGGCATTAGTCCCTTAGCCCGTGGCCAGTAAGTGCAAGGAACACGTCTTCGATATTGCCATGCATAGGAGCCTGTGGAGGTTCTGGGGCGTGTTTCAGAATC
>CALKDE010000119.1 GCA_938082955.1 uncultured Pseudomonadales bacterium | reverse complement strand
GGCTTTGCCAGTCCATGCGCAAACAATTCTGCTCCACCGCGAGTCTTTGAGTTGACTAAAACGACGATAGGTCGCGTAAATGTTCGCGTTGCACTTGCAGGGAAGTTTTGTGCAATTGTTGCATGCCGATTCGAAGCATCCGATACCTCAAAATTTCCACGACCATTACGAACGAACAAATCCAAATGTTTAGAACTTAGGAAGCCGTAAGAGTTTCGCAGATCGATTATCATGCCATCGCTGTCTCTGAACATTCGCATTGTGTGTTCTAGGGAGAACAGATCCGATGTGCTGCGCGAAAGCCCCCAGATTCGTATGTAGCCAATTGTCTTGTTTCCCACGGAAAATTCTTGAACACTATCCAAAGTGGCGGAACGGTAGCTGTCGTAAAGATTTTCAAAAATAGGTTTGATCTCGACTGATTCAACCTCGCCTCGCCTTTCAAATTCCAGCAGGAAGACGGCGGCAGCAGGACTAAAATCACCGGGCTCTCTACCTTTGGCGTTGAAGGAAAAGACCGGGTGAAAGGGCTTTTCATCGACACGTAGAATTCTGTCTCCGCGTTCTATGCCCGCTTGATGTGCTGGATAGCCCTCTAATGACGCGGTTACCAGAAAGCCGTCATCTACAGGGTGAACCTCGATGCCAATGTGATTTAACGCAAGGCGATCTTTAACCGTCGGCGCTTGAAATGCTTGCACTAAGTAGTACTCAAGTGTGTCGGCAGTGAGAGGGGCATTCTCGCTATTCTGCGCCGCGGCAAGTTGGGTCAGCAATACTGCCGCGCAACACAGAATTGCACGACACGCTCTAACCAGGTTCGAGTGGTCAGTTGAATGCATCTCTATTCAACGACTGCCATCGCTCGTTGGGCAGCGGGCCTTTGATAGTGCCGGTTACGCAGTGCAATATATTTGTCAGGCACATCGAACTCGAAACGGATCGCCCAATTAAACGTATGCGCTAGAAGAAGGTCTGCGATGCAAAAGCTGTTACCGATTGCGTACTCACTGTCTGTCTCAGGCAACAAATGATCTAGCGCTCTGACCGCCTTGTCGAATTCGAATTTCGCAGTATCGAACATCGCCGGAATTCTAACTTCTTGGGGTAGCGCAAACATGTGCTTGCCTTTGGACCAAAGTGGTTGTTCCAGTTCGGCCAAAATGAAATAGGTCAGCTCGTCTAGTTTTGCGTAGGCGGGTGTGCTTACTTTGTGCAACAAGCCAGAATCAGGTGCATTTCGTGCGATGTAGTTCACTATCGCAAAGCTTTCGGTCAATACGAGATTGCCGTCTACGAGAGTTGGTACTTTTCCCTGCACGTTCAGCTCTAGATAGCTGGGATGCTTTGCGCTATCACTCTCGCTGCTATCAGTGCGCAGGGTAGTGTTTATATATTCGTAATCAAGCCCGCTTTCTTCCAGAGCCCACAGAGCGCGAAAAGAGCGTGATTGGCCCATGCCATAAAGTTTCATTGGGTATTTATCCTGTCTTTAAAAAACAAATGGTGTTGTCGTTACGACAACACCATTTGGAGATATCACTCAATTGCAGAAGACTAATCGTTAGCGAAGCAGTAGAAGTAGCCAGCGCCACCTGTTGCTACTAGATCGGCTTGACCACAACCTCTGGAGCCGTGTGCGTTGTTCCAGGAGGTTGGGTTCGCTCCGCCACCGGTTCTGTCGAAGTGACCAACCTGTGCAGAACCTTCGCCGTTGCTTGTCCAGTTGTTGCAGGTATGGTTTGAACCATCGTCGATCAGGCGGCCGCTAAGCGATGAACCGGTAAGGATGTCATGCTGATTTGGTGTATCACCTCGACCGTTTACAGTGTCGCCATTCTCAGTAAGAGAGTTGGCCTTGCCGAGCTGCATGTAGTCGCTATGCAGGTTATTCAGCGTGCTAGCCACTTCAACGTTTGCGGCGTTGTACCAAGGGCCGAAGCCAATCCGCTCGCGCGCGTTAACGCGCGGAGAGTTTGCCGTCTCATGCGCGCTTAAGTAGGCGACCCATGTCTTGCCGCGCGAGCCTGCTGCTGAGGCCAGAGTTGCACAATGCGCATCTGCTCCAGCTAGACCGCCGAGATTTGCGCCATCGCCAGATCCCACGCTAGTAATGAAGAAGCTCATTTCATTTTCTTGTGAGTTGATCGTGCTAAACGTGGCAGCTGCCGAGATTGCGATAGCACAAGCCAATATTAGTTTCTTGTTCATAGTCCTACTCCTTGATTGTAAGTTTTCTTATTGATGAGATTTAACCAAATAGATTTAACTAGTTAATGTGCGCCAGAACTGTCCACTGCTGCGCCGGGCATTGCCATGGCGGTTAGCGTACTTCCGGTCTGCAGGATCACGTATTGATGTCCTTCGTGTGTCCAAGAACTCATACCGTAGCGGCTTGCTGCTGGCACCTCTACTCGGCCTACCTCGTCGCCTGTTGCCTTGTCGATAGCAAACAGCTGCGGTGTGCCAGCGCCATCCACATCGGAATATAGCAGCAGATTCGCTGTGGCTACCATAGGCACGGCATTTCCCGTCCCTGTGTTGCCGATATCGATACCTTGCAACTGAGGTAGGTTAGCGATACGCGCAGGCGTCTCACCGGTTGGTATCATCCAAAGATGCTCGCCCGTGTTCATGTCTATCGCGGTGATGCGGCTATAGGGTGGCTTCCAAAGAGGAATACCTAAGGGATGTCTCGGGGTTGAGCCACCGCGACCCGCCGCATATTGCGACAGTGTCGTGCCAGTAGGTGCATCGTAGTAGGTGTCGGCTTCTTCGCCTGATACCAGCGGTCGAGCAGAACAGCTCGAGCGTGACGTGACATACAAGATACCTGTTGTTGGATCGGCCACAGATGGGTGCGTAATATTTACCGCGCCGGAGGGACAGATCATCGAAGAGATCTTGCCCAGCGGATTATCTCTATGCAGAGGCGGATTAAACAGCGGCCCCAACTGATAATCTGCCACTGCAGCAACCGCTTGTGCGTAAATCTCCGGCGTAAAGTCCACCAGCGTATCTAAACTTAGCCCCTGCATATCGAAGGGTGCTGGCTTTGTTGGAATTGGTTGTGTCGCAGCGAGTTGTTCTCCCGGTACGATCGAGGAAGGGAATGGCACTTCTTCAATCGGCCAGATCGGTTCGCCAGTTTCTCTGTTGAAGGTGTAAACCAAACCCTGTTTCGTAGGTTGCGCCACGATCTTGGTAGGTCCTTGCTCGGTGTTCACGTCTAGCAAAATAGGTGCGGTCGGTAGATCGAAGTTCCAGATATCGTGATGCACGATCTGGAAGTGCCAAGCTCGCTCGCCGGTTCTAGCGTTCAAGGCGATCAAGCTTGTGCCGTAGAGATTGTCTCCGGGATGGTGCCCGCCGTAGTAATCAATAGTCACGCCATTAGTGGGTATGTAGATCAGGCCTAATTCGGGATCCGCTGAAATTGGTGCCCATGATGAGATGTCCCCAGTGTATTGCCAGGCATCGTTCTCCCAAGTCTCGTGTCCATATTCACCCGGCTGAGGAATCACGTTGAACTTC
>CALKDE010000118.1 GCA_938082955.1 uncultured Pseudomonadales bacterium | reverse complement strand
AGTTGTACATTCGCACTAGTGCGAATGTACAACTAATTGGGGTCTGTCCCCGTTTTCCTCTTACGCTTTCAGTACGCTAGCGAGGCTGTTGGCTAGATACTCTATGTTGGCGTCGTTAATGCCAGCTACGTTGATGCGGCTAGAGTTAACGAGGTAGATGCTGTAGTCATTGACTAGTGACTGAACCTGATCAACATTCACACCCAAGAAGGAGAACATGCCTTTCTCTCTCTGGATAAAGCTAAAATCCTGTTCAATTCCAATAGACTGAATCTGCTTAACGAATTGAACGCGCAGACCGTTTATGCGGTCACGCATCTGGGTTAATTCGGCATCCCATTGTGTGCGCAATGCCTCATTTGAGAGAATCAGTTGAACGATGGCGGCACCATGATCAGGTGGCATTGAGTACATCGCTCGCGCGGCGCCGGCTATCTGGGTAGTGGCGACTGTAGCGGCGGCATCGCTATCGCAGATTAGTGTCATCGCACCAGTGCGCTCGCGGTAGAGCCCGAAGTTCTTCGAGCAGGAGCTGACTACGATCAATTCAGGTAAGGACTCGGCGAGTAGACGGGTGCCATAGACATCTTCTTCCAGGCCGTCTCCCAACCCTTGATAGGCGAGGTCGATCAACACGGTGAAGCCCTGCTTGAGCGCAACGTCTCGAACTTGTTGCCACTGCTTCTGGTTCAGATCGGCGCCACAAGGGTTATGGCAGCAGCCATGCAGCAACACGACATCGCCACTTCCAATCTTGCTAAGGCATTCAATCATTCCATCGAAATTCACACTATGGCTGTCGTAGTCGTAGTAGGGATACTCTGCAATCTTGAGCCCCGCAGAGCCTAGCAGGGGAACGTGGTTTGCCCAGGTTGGGTTGCTTACCCAGACGGTAGCTTCGGCGTTAGCTAATTTAATGAACTCGGCGGCGAGTCGCAAGCCACCGCAGCCACCGGGTGATTGCACGGTAACGCGTCGCTTGCCTAGGCTGTCATTGAGGGGTTTTCCAAGTAACAACTCCGCTACTATTGCATTGTAGTCAGCGGCACCCGTTGGCCCCACATAGCTTTTCGTCATCTGCGAATTGAGGATCATACCTTCGGCTTTTTTCACCGCGGTCATAACGGGTGTATCGCCAGCCTCGTTTTTGTAGACGCCGATTCCCAAATCGATTTTCTTCGGGTTGCTGTCAGCACGGTAACTGGCCATGAGTCCTAGGATAGGGTCTGCGGGAAGAGCTGGAAGTGATTGAAACATGGTATTTACTCTATCTTCTTTGGTGGGCTTTGAGGGTGTTTTGCAGCAAAGAGGCGCGTGTCATTGGGCCTACGCCCCCGGTTACGTAAGTTATATAGGAGCACTTGTCTTTCACGTTCTCGAAATCAACATCACCTACGTTTCTAAAACCTGATTTCTTCGTGTCATCAATGACTCGAGTCTGGCCTACGTCGATAACAACGGCGCCTTGTTTTACCATGTCAGCGGTGACAAATTCTGTCTTACCGATTGCCACGATGAGTATATCGGCAGTTGCGCAAAGCGCTGCGAGGTTTTTTGTTCTGCTATGAGCGATGGTAACGGTCGCGTTGCCTGGCTTGGTATTGCGTGACATCAGCACGGCCATGGGTGTGCCCACGATGTTGCTGCGGCCTAGTACCACACAGTGCTTGCCTTCGGTCTCTATCTCATAGCGCTTTAACAGTTCCATGATGCCATTGGGTGTAGCCGATATAAAAGTGGGTAGGCCCAGATTTAGGCGGCCCACATTTTCGGGACAGAAACCATCGACATCTTTAGCAGGATCGATAGCTAAGATGATTTTGTTCTCATCGATATGCTCAGGCAGTGGCAGTTGCACAATGAAACCATCGATCGCATCGTTGTTGTTTAGCTCATCGACTTTAGCGAGCAATTCCTGCTCGCTAATAGTGTCTTCCAGACGGATCGTGGTTGACTCGAAATCCACCTCTGCACAGTCTTTTACCTTGAAGGCGACGTAGTTCTGCGAGGCGCCGTCATTTCCGACGAGTACCGCTGCGAGGTGAGGAGCACGTTGGCCGCTGGCTTTAATTTCAGAGACGCTCTGGGCTATTTCTTGACGAATTTCCGCCGAGCAAGACTTGCCATCAAGTAGTTGCATAGTGATCTTTCCAGTGTTTTAGAGGTACCCGAGCGCGAATCAGATGCGTCGCTGGGAATAGCGTATTTCGAAGTGGCAGTATGATAAACGAGCGGCCTGTTTAGCTCAAGCTCAACAGGCCATTATAGCTACCACTTACCACTATTTTCCATGCTCTTCCATGGCTCTTGAGCTTGCAGTGCGTCGCCGCGCTGTAGGAGTTCGATTGAGATATTATCCGGCGAACGAACAAATGCCATATGGCCATCGCGTGGCGGACGATTAATAGTTACGCCAGCATCCATCAGTTTCTGGCAGGTGTCGTAGATGTTGTCTACGGCGTAGGCGAGGTGACCGAAATTACGGCCCTCGTCGTATTCTTCAGGGTCCCAGTTGTAGGTAAGTTCAACTTGTGCCTCTTCGTCACCTTCGGCTGCGAGGAACACTAGGCTAAACCTAGCCTCCTCGAAATCGCGTCGCTGCAGCTGCTTGAGACCTAGGTGCTCGCAGTAGAACTCCAAAGATTTATCCAGATCATTTACCCGAACCATTGTGTGAAGGTATTTCATAAAGGTTACTCGATTAGTGTTTGAGAACTGTTATTTAGAAGAGTACGACGGATCGAATGCTTTTACCTTCGTGCATCAGATCGAATGCCTTATTTATATCTTCCAGCGGCATCGTGTGCGTAATCAGTGGGTCGATCTGTATCTTGCCATTCATGTACCAATCGACAATTTTGGGTACATCGCTGCGCCCGCGTGCGCCTCCAAAAGCGGTGCCTTTCCATGAGCGGCCGGTTACCAGTTGAAAAGGACGCGTCGAGATCTCTTGCCCAGCTCCTGCTACGCCGATGATATAAGACTCACCCCATCCCTTGTGGGTACATTCCAGCGCCTGGCGCATAGTCGTGGTGTTGCCTATGCATTCGAACGAATAGTCTACGCCGCCACCGGTTAAGTCGATTATGGCTTCAGTGACATTGTCGGTGTCCGATGGGTTGATAAAGTCGGTCATACCGAATTCGCGAGCAAGCCTCTCGCGGTCGCCATTGAGGTCTACGCCAATGATTCGGTCTGCCCCAACCATCGATGCGCCCTGAACAACATTCAGGCCAATGCCGCCGAGTCCGAAAATCGCAACCGTACTGCCCGGTTCTACCTTGGCATCGAACGCCACTGCGCCCACGCCGGTAGTAACGCCACAGCCGATGTAGCACACCTTATCAAAAGGGGCGTCCGAGCGAATCTTCGCTAGGGCAATCTCAGGCAGTACGGTGTAGTTAGAAAACGTAGAGCATCCCATATAGTGCAAGATGGGTTTACCATCAACAGAGAAGCGGCTGCTGCCGTCCGGCATCAGTCCTTGGCCCTGTGTGGCACGTATCGATTGGCAGAGGTTTGTCTTGGGGTTCAGGCAGAAATCACATTCACGGCATTCGGGTGTATACAAGGGGATGACAGTGTCGCCAACCTTCAGGGAACGAACGCCAGGTCCTACTTCGACAACAATGCCAGCACCTTCATGGCCAAGTATGGCGGGGAAAGCCCCCTCAGGGTCATCGCCTGACAGGGTGAATGCATCTGTGTGGCAAATACCTGTCGCTTTGATTTCAACGAGAACTTCTCCAGCTTTTGGGCCTTCAAGATCGACTTCGACGATTTCTAGAGGTTTACCTGCTTCGAATGCAACCGCAGCGCGTGATTTCATGAATGTCTTCCTAGTTGTTACTGAGATGG
>CALKDE010000117.1 GCA_938082955.1 uncultured Pseudomonadales bacterium | reverse complement strand
TCATCAGACAAGTCTATTAGCGAGTCGAGATAGTCCAGAGTTTCTTCTAGGTCTGCAACCTGCTCCTGGACAATAGTTAAGTTAAAAATCGGTTGGTTGTCGGCGAGTAGCTGCCCTCTATTGTCGTAGATCAGACCGCGGGCAGGGGGAACATATTGGGAATGCAACCGGTTTCCATCAGAGCGCGCCGAAAAGTACTCGTACTGGGAAACCTGCAGATTGATGAGCTTTATGATCAGGGCTGCAAATAGCAGCAGAACAAATACACCCGCTACGGCGAGGCGGTGGCTGAATAATGCCCGCTCTGCCTCGTGATCTTTAAGCTGCCATTTTCCTGCCATAGTTAGAATTTCCTAGCTGCAGTTAGATTAGTCAGCTAAGGGGCTGCTCACTAAAGAATTGCTTGCTACTTGGTGTTCGACAACAAGTCCAATAAATAGTTTTACTGCAATTACGGTTTACTCGTGATTCTACAATTTACCGCGCTTAGAGTGCTTCCCCGTAAAACTGATTCAATGCTTACAGCATCTCCATGCTCGCCTAGCCGCGATGATAGGGATGTCCCTTAATAATGCTGATCGCACGGTAGAACTGTTCGGTAATCACCACCCTCACTAAAGGGTGTGGAAATGTCAGCGCAGACAACGACCAACGTTCCGACGCTTTGGCCAAGCATTCTGCGCCCAAACCATCTGGACCGCCTATAAGTAGACTCAGATTATCGCCGTTCTGACGAAAATCAGATATCTTCCCAGCTAGATCCTCAGTGCTAAATGGCTTACCAGCAACATCCAGCGCTACCACATAGTCTCCCGATGGAATCGAAGCTAGCAGCGCATCGCTCTCTTTTTTTCTATATTGCTCACTATTGCTGTTCTTGGTGCGCTTGGCCATCGGTATTTCTATTAGTGAGAAGTCCAAATCAGGCACTATGCGCTTCTGATACTCCGCGATACCTTCCTGCACCCAGGCTGGCATCTTGGTACCCACACTTAATACCCTTACCTTCACGCCTGAAGGTTTTCCGATTCAGCATCCAGCGCAGGCTTCTCTTCGAAAATCCAAAGCTCTTCCAAATTATAAAGAGCACGCACCGGTGCCAGCATCAAATGTAGAACGACACCACCCAGATCAACCAGGACCCATTCCGAGGCGAGCTTACCTTCCATGCCCACCACTTCCTGCCCCGCTTCCTTCACCGATTTGCTTACCGACTCCGCCAACGCCTTCAGATGCGTACTCGAAGTCCCTGTTACGATAACCATATAATCCGTAATTGAAGTCAATCTTTCGACATTAATACAGCGAATCGATTGACCCTTTAGGTCCTTCACTGCCTCAACAACTATTTCTGATAATTCTGTACTATTCAAACCGCAGTCTCACTCTAGTTAACTAATTCTGATAAAGAGAATTGTCTTTAATGTATTGAACGATTTCAGCATCAAGCTCCGCGGACACATCATCGCCTCTCGTTATTTTCTTCCTGATTTCACTCGATGCCATCGCATAATCAAAGTTCTCACAAAAGATGATCTTGCCATTGCGGCAAGCCAGCATCTGCTCACTTGTATCCACCCGCCTGTGTTTGATATCAACAGCACGCAGCGTTTCATTCGAGAGAGTCGCACCCTGTCTCGACAATACCAGCAGATGGCTCAATTCCAGAATCTTCTGCCAATCGTGCCATTCGGGCAGGCTATTAAACGAATCCACACCGAGCACGAACACCAACATACTGTGCCGTGTCTTAAGTTCGGTGAGTGTATCAACCGTATAAGACACTCGATCCCGTTGCAACTCGATAGGATCTACTTCTATTTGTGGATAGCAAGCAGTTGCCAGCGTAAGCATTGCCAATCGATGTACAGCTAGCGTGTCAGGCACGGCCTTGTGGTTAGGCAAATGGCAGGGGATCATTTTGAGCCTCTGCAGGGATAAGAATTCTAGCGCGAACTGGGCGGCACTCACATGTCCGTTGTGCACTGGGTCAAATAAGCCGCCAAGCACGGCTAAGGGAGAGTTCATTGCCTGATATGCCCGTCCCCCAGCACGATATACTTTTGCGAAGTAAGGCCTTCAAGGCCTACCGGGCCACGCGCATGAAGCTTGTCTGTCGAGATGCCAATTTCAGCTCCGAGGCCGTATTCGAATCCATCGGCAAATCGGGTAGACGCGTTTATCATCACCGAACTCGAATCGACTTCTCTTAGGAACTGCTGCGCGCGCGTGTAGTCCTCGGTCACAATAGATTCCGTGTGCTTCGAGCTATAGGTATTGATATGACTAATCGCCACATCCACATCAGCGACGATTTTTATCGACAATATGGGTGCTAGGTATTCTGTTTGCCAATCCTCGATGGAAGCCGGGTTAACACCCTGTACTAGAACACGCGTATTTTCACAACCGCGCAGTTCTACGCCCTTCTCGAGTAATTGCTCACACAAAGTGGGTAGCACCTGTGCGGCTATTTTTTCGGCGACTAACAGCGACTCCAACGTGCAGCATGTTCCATAGCGCTGAGTCTTCGCGTTAATCACTATCGGTATCGCCTTCTCGATATCTGCCTTATCATCTATATAGACATGACAGTTTCCATCCAGATGCTTGATTACCGGCACTTTCGCATCGGCACTGACCCTCGCTATAAGGCCTTTCCCACCGCGAGGAATGATCACGTCGACAAATTCGGGCATAGTAATCAAAAGCCCTACCGCATCCCGATCGGGTCGATCCAGAACCTGAACTACGTGCTCGCTCAAACCTGCCTGTTCCAATCCTGTCTTGATACAAGCCGCTATAGCTTGGTTCGAATGCATAGCCTCTGAACCACCGCGCAAGATTGTGGCATTGCCAGACTTCAGGCAGAGGCTAGCAGCCTCACAGGTCACATTGGGTCGCGATTCGTAAATTATGCCAATTACACCAAGAGGCACTCGCATCCTACCTACTTGAATGCCGCTAGGGCGAAACTTGAGATCGGAGATGGCACCAACGGGATCATCCAGAGCCGCTACCTGCCTAAGCCCCTCGATCATGTTGTCAATTCGCGCGGCATTCAGTTCCAGGCGGTCGAGCAACGCTGCATCTAAGCCTTTCACTTTGCCTGCCTGCATATCTTGCTCATTGGCCTCAATAAGCTGGCACCGATTAACATCGATCGCTTCGGCTATAGCATTAAGTGCGGTATTTTTCTGCGCTGTGCTGGCCTTAGCGATCTGGCTCGATGCCTGTCTCGCCTGACGTCCCAGCTGCTGCATGTAGTTCTCGATATCAGTCATTTTTACTTTCTTTTTACTCACCCTGTTTCGTACCTATTTGGCACGCTACGCAGTTAATTTGATCGTCATTCACTAAAATCGGCAGCCTCTGACGAGAAAGCACCCGTCTAAACGGACTCACAGCTGCCCAAAGCGGCGAATTATAACCCAAAACCCGCTGATGCGGGCCCAATGCGCGGATATAGCGTAGACAGGCGGCAACCCCAGCCTTTATGCTCTATTCCATCCAAATTAGTTCAAAATAGGTGGTAGTAATGGAATCGATACCAGACTCATCGCTGCGTCCTGCGACAGTAATGCAGGCACTAGTGCCGATTCTCGTGCTAATCAGTCTCCTCTCCTTCTCTGTATATCTGTTCGGAGAAGATGCAAGCTACGGTCCCAACCAGATAGCACTCATCATCGGCGCCGTGGTCGCCTCGACAATTGGCTGGAGGAACGGCCAGCAATGGCAGCAAATCGAGAACGCCATTATAAACGGGGTCACTATAGCCCTGAAGCCTATTCTAATCCTCTTTTGTGTGGGCCTACTCATCGGCAGTTGGATTCTCTCCGGCACAGTGCCGACCATGATCTACTACAGCCTACTTATTTTAGACCCAGCAATCTTCTATGCGGCAAGCTGTTTAATTTGCGGCATAATCGCTCTAAGCATCGGCAGCTCTTGGACCGTCGCAGGTACCGTAGGTATCGCGCTCATCGGAGCTGCAGCTGGCCTCGGCCTCTCGGTAGAAATTACCGCTGGTGCGATTATTTCCGGCGCCTATTTTGGCGACAAGATGTCTCCTCTTTCTGAGACCACTAATCTAGCCCCAGCAGTAGCTGGGACTGACCTTTTTTCTCACATTTCTCATATGGTTTGGACCACTGTCCCGAGCATCGTTATAGCTCTCGTGCTTTACGTCATAATTGGAGTGAACATTGATACTGACAATAGTGCCAACGACCTCGCTGTGACTATGCAGTTAATCCAAGACAACTTCACTATCAATCCATTCATGTTGCTGCCGGTGATTATCCTGCTGATTATGGCCCAGAAAAAACTGCCGCCTATTCCGACAATCCTCGCGGGCGCCTTTGTCGGCGTGGTGCTGGCTCTATTGTTTCAGCAAAGCGCCGTACTGAGTTTGGCAGGCGATACACCGAATGTTTTCCTCGGTCTATTCAAGGGAACCTGGCAGACACTATTCGACGGCTTCTCTTTGTCAAGCGGCAATGAAACGCTGGATGATTTGATGACGCGCGGTGGCATGAGTTCAATGCTCAATACAGTATGGCTAATTCTCTGCGCCATGGTGTTCGGCGCGGTGATGGATCATACCGGGCTACTGCAGTGCCTAGTTAACTACGCCCTGTCCTTCGTACACAGTACGGGAAGCCTGATTACCACAACGATACTCACCTGCATCGGCGCCAATATCATTACCTCGGATCAGTACATTTCGATTGTACTGCCCGGGCGCATGTACAAAATGGAATTCCAAAACAGAAATTTGGACGCAAAGAACTTGTCTCGCTGCCTGGAAGACGCCGGCACTATGACATCGCCACTCATACCTTGGAATACCTGCGGTGCCTACATGGCAGGAACCTTAGGTGTAGCAACCTTCTCCTACCTACCCTATTGCTTCTTCAACCTGATCTGTCCCGTCATCGCCGTGATCTATGGCTACACGAACTTCAAGATTGCCCCTTTGGTTGCAGAACAGCCGGCCTAAAACTTTTCACCAAGCTGGTTTCTTTGCTGGCTAGATATGATTCTGTAGGCACATTTCTTCGGGATAGGGATTCATGTACCAGGAGTTGGCGATGTAGGCATCCGGGTGCTTTCTAAAGAAATGATTGAGCAGAGTGATCGGCACAATCAGCGGCAATTGACCTAGGCGATATTTTTCTACCGTTTCAGTCAGTTCTAACTTGTCATCCGCACCTAAAGGCTTCTTAAGATAGCCTTGAATATGCTGCAAGACGTTGACGTGATTTCCTCGCGTTGCCGGAATCTTCAGCGCACGCATCAGCCTCAGCAAATACTCCTCTGCCACCTCTAGGACATTCTCCTTACGCGCTGCAGCAAGTAACTGCCCGAGTTCACGGTAGCGGTTTTGATTGTGACTCATGATGATTAGTTTGTGCCGTGCATGAAACTTCAACAGATCATTGAGCGTCATTCCCTGCTCGTTGAGTTGCCTCCAGCGACGCATGATAAAAACTCGCTGTATGAAGTTTTCCCGTAACACAGCATCTCCAAGGCGACCCTCCTCCTCTACTGGTAGATAGGGGAAATTCTCCATCATCTTACCGGCGTAGATGCCGACACCCTCACGAATTGGCATAACGTCATCCCAGATTTTAACACGCTCCATACCGCAACTCGGAGAGTCCTTTTTCACTATATAGCCGCATAAATTGCTATGCCATTGCTTCTTTTCATTTGCAGATTTTGCTAGCGCATCGGTGAAGTCTGGCTCGGGGTTGTCGACCGGAATGCAGCGAATAACATCCGAGCCTTTTCGCGAAAGGCGGATCGGCTTGCGTGGTATACCTAAACCTATATCCAGTTCCGGGCAAAATGCTTGGAGATCAAAATACTGCCCCAGAGTCTTCCCGACATAGGAGTTGTTCTTGTGCCCGCCGTCATAGCGAACTTTCTCGCCGAGCAGGCAGCTGCTAATGCCCACAGGTATCTTGTTTTTTTGCTCTTCGATCTGTTCAGAAGTTTCTTCTGCGGTCATTTTTCCTGAAGCCACGTTTTCAATTCCTCTAGGTCGGCATTGCGGCTTATTAGCCGCTCCTTATCTGCTCTGCTTAATTGCTTGACTTGATACTCCAGCTTGAGAGCATCAGATCTATTGCCTACAACTATTTTAAAACCCAGCGTCAACGGTCCTTTTCCACGCAACGCCTTTGCGCCCTTATTCTTTTTGTCTTTATTTTCATGCTCGGACAAGCGCCGCTGAACATCTGTAGTCACTCCCGTGTAGAGACTGCCCTCAAAGGTACGTACAAGATAGAGCGACCATTTCGCCGCTTCTTCATTTTCTGCAGTCATAGCTTGTGCTTACCGCAGCTCCCAAAGCTCGTTGTTGCATTGAATCCGTTCATCGCGCTGCAGCTTCAACAGATGGGCCAGAAGCGTTCTCTTGGCCCAAGGGATAAGTTGTTTGGCCACGTCGTCATAGACGGTTAACACCAGTTCATCCAAACTGACCGCACCCAAACTTTCCAGCCCAGCGACTACCTTGCGCTCTCTTTTTAAACGGTGTGCTATAAGCTTTTCAATTTCGTTATGAGGCTCCGTCATCACTGTGCCATGACCAGGTGCCAAAGCCTTGAGCGGGATCAGCAATAGCCGCTCTAAGGCATTGAGGTAGGCCGTCATATCTCCATCCGGCGGGAGGATTACCGAGGTCGTTCCCTGCAGCACATGATCTCCAGTAAATAGCAACTGCTCCTCATTAAGCAAAAAGCAGATATGGTTCGAAACATGTCCTGGGGTCGCAATCAGCTGCACGCTGTACTCGCCACAGTCGATAATTTCTCCGTCGCGCCAGAGTTTGTCCGGCGCAAATGTCTTGTCGTGGCCAGCCACATCAGGAGCTTTCAAGCC
>CALKDE010000116.1 GCA_938082955.1 uncultured Pseudomonadales bacterium | reverse complement strand
ACTCTAATCGAGCCATTCACAGACGTGGCAACGACGTCAAGACTAGTTGCCCGTTGCACCTGGATATCAATATTGTTGTCATCCTCAAGCACAAAGGCGCTCACTTCACTCAGATTGGGCCACTCATCACTAAAGTTAAGTTCGCCCTCATCCAGTAAATAGAAACCTTGAAAAGTCTTAGTCGGCGCCGCTGCATTCACAAGCGTGGAGCCGCGATACATCGCACCACTGTCCGTCAAGACGCCTTTGAGTATCGCGCCATCGAGCCACTGCATGATATCCACTAAACTCTCATTCACCTGCGGCGCATCAGGCAGATAAGCAGCACGGCCGGCCGCGTCGAAACGCAGAGCCCCGATAAGCAACTCCAAATCTGATCTTGGCTCACCCTCATTAGGCCGGTCGATTATCGACGTGAATTGCACGCGCCCTTCGACAACATCTGTCCGAGCAACGATGGCGTTACTCTTCAATCGAAGGTGCATGCCCTCGTTAAGATCCAGACTGAATCCGATGCTGCCGTTGACATAGTTATGATCCCAAGTACTGGTAAACACATTCGGGATATTCAAGCGGAATCGGTTCGATTCTACCTCGGCAAAACCCGTGGCACTTCGCCTGCCAAGATCGAAATCAATTTCGGCGTAGCCATCTAGGCCCCACATATTTGGAGAACCACGCACCGATCCAACATCAACATTATTTAAATTTGTCTTAATGAGCATACGCTCTTGTGAATTCTCTGTTAGCGGCAGCAGAATACTAAAATTTTCCAACTTACCTCTAGGCGCATACTGTTCAAGCTGTAGTCGCGCGCTTTCGCTTAACAGGCCGCTGCCTACTGCGAATTGTGCGATCAAAGAGACGTCAATACTGTCTGCCCGCACAGCCAAGCTGTTCTGCGGTTTCAGCGACATATAGACATTAAAGGGTGACCAGCGTAATTCCTGCCAGGTCAGCCTCATATCTGACAACGACAATTCCCAGCTATCATCAAAAGACTGTCTAACCAGGCCAACCCTGCCCGATAGATCGCGCAGTGATAGAGAATCAGAAGCGCTGCTGAGCAAGGCCAAGGTATCCAACTCGAGCTCGGAGGTGAATTCACTTAACTCGCCCCCCACGAAAGTAAGCCAAAAGTGCCCGCCTCCAAACATCTCACCAATACTCAGATCTTCTAAGGTCTGTCTATGGAATAGCTCACTGTAATCAGCATGCGGAAGTTCAACGTGCATCTGCCCACTCATGTCAGCGAGCTCATTGCCAGTCACTTCAATCGAGAGCGCCATCTCTTCTGGCGAGTCTGCCAAACTGAGGTTAGCGTGCAGGTAATGCGCACCATCACGATTCGCGATGGTAGCTAGACCATCGCTAAAACTGAGCAGCTGGCCATCAAAAGCATGCAGATTTATCGTCACGTTGCGCAGACTAAGCTGGGGGATTTTTTGCAGGGACTGGTATAGACCAGCAAAGTCAACCGAGGCGGCGTCACCGCCTGACAATCCGCGTAGCAGCCACGCACCGGACTCCAATTGATCGAGGTTTATCTCCAGTGATTCGATGACGAAATCGTCCAGAACCCAAGTGCGCTGCCAAATGCTCTGAGGAATATTGACTATTACCGTGGCGCTTTCCAAAAAAAGTGCAGCGTCTCCCGCTACCACTTCATCATCTGCGATGAGAAGCTTCATGCCGTTCACATGGAGAATAGGATTGAATCCATCGAAGTCGCCAACCAGCGATTCCACACTTATAGGAATGCCACTGCGCTCAAAAAATTGTTCTTCGAAGAAGGAGACGTAACCGGAAACAGCCGGCATAAATTGACGGCCGGCACTGACATAGGCAGCTACCAGAACCAATGCAACTGCCAGCATTAGCACGAGCTGTTGGCGAACTATTTTAAGTATTGAACTTAGCATGCTCGGATCTTGATACAGGTCTCAGTAGACGCCCTACTGCCACCTCTTGGAATAAGCGTACAGGCTTCTGAGCTTCTTGGATGGTATAGCGCAAGTTTGCTGAACCGTAACTGAAAATGAGCTAACGAAAACCCTTAGCCTTTCAGCCAGAGAGAACAACGTCGAACTGCTCTTGAGTATACATGGGTTCTACCTCAAATTTGACCGTCTTCGCCACTAATTCTTGCAACTGCGCCAAGGTATCGGACTCCTCGTCGAGCAAACGATCAACTACTATCCCAGAGGCCATAACTCGCAGCACACCGTGATCAACGGTGCGGGCCACGCGCAAAATCTCACGGAATATTTCATAGCAAACCGTTTCTGTAGACTTTTGTGTTCCGCGTCCTTCACAAGTTGGGCAGGGGCTATTTAGAATCTGACCCAAACTCTCCCTGGTCCGCTTGCGCGTCATCTCCACAAGACCAAGCTCCGATATTCCAGTAATCGAAGTGCGTGCTGGATCTTTTCCCAGAGCTTTTTCTAATGCGCGATGGACCTGCCGCTGATGCTCCTCATCAAGCATATCGATGAAGTCGAGGATGATAATCCCTCCAAGATTTCTGATGCGAAGCTGCCGTGCGATCGAAGTTGCCGCTTCAAGGTTCGTCTTTAGAATCGTCTCGGCGTGATTCTTACTCCCAAGATAGCCACCGGTATTCACATCGATAGTCGTCATCGCCTCGGTCGGATCAATAATTAGATCGCCACCAGATTTCAGCATTACCTGTCTACCCAGAGCCTTGTTGATCTCACCCTCGATGCCAAACAGGTCAAATAGCGGACGATCGCCAGTATAGGCTTCCAATTTCGAAGCCGACTCGGGAATAAAGTCTTCTAGAAATTGCTGAATCTCTCCTAGCGACTGCTCGTTGTCGACCCGAATTCTCTCGACGCGCGTTGTAATAAGGTCGCGGGTGGTACGTATGTAGAGCGGCGCTTCACCATAGACAGTACTAATCTTCTTCGCTGTGTCTATCCGCAGCTTCACTTTACTCCACAGACGACGTAGGTAACGAATGTCTTCACAGAACTCCTCCGCACAAGCCCCTTCAGCTGCGGTGCGCACTATGAATCCACCATGCCCGTCCCAAGATTCCTGCTCAAAGCAATACTCGATCTGATCAAGTAGTCGCTGCCGTTCTGCATCACCCTGGATGCGCTGCGAGATGCCTAAGTGTTTGCTTCTAGGCAGATAGACCAGATTGCGAGAAGGCAAAGTTAAGTTAGTCGTTAAACGCGCCCCTTTTGTGCTGATCGCATCCTTGACTACTTGCACAGCAATAAATTGCCCTTCCCGCAATAGCTGCTGAATTGACTTTGGGCCTTCGTGTCTAGTCTCGAACCCATCGGCATCGATTTCCGCTATATCAGAGGCATGGATGAAGGCGGCCTTCTCCAGACCGATATCGACAAAGGCAGCCTCCATTCCCGGCATCACACGTATCACCTTGCCGTAAAAGATATCGCCAACGTGACCTCGATGGTTGTGTCGCTCGATAAAAATTTCTTGCAACTGGCCATTCTCGATAAGCGCTACTCGAGTCTCCATCGCTGTAATGTTGATGAGGATTTCTTCACTCATAGACTATTTCACTACCGCTGGAATAGTTGATTGCAAGGGCACAGTAAACTCGCTAAGCAGCTGCGCCGTCTGGAACAAGGGCAGACCCATAACGCCGCTGTAGCTGCCAATGAGTTGCTCTACGAATACCGCGGCATAGCCCTGTATGGCATAAGCTCCTGCCTTACCCGCAGATTCACCGCTTCTATAATACTGTTGCGCCTCTGCAATGCTGATCTCACGGAATCTTACTCGCGACTCGGACAACACCGTACGCTGCTTATCCTGCGTGCCCAGCGTTACAGCGCAGAGCACTCGATGCTCGCGCCCAGATAGGCGTCGCAACATATCGACCGCATCGGCCTCATCAATCGGTTTGCCAAGCACGTCGGCATCGCAGACAACACTGGTGTCGGCCGCAAGTACCACAGTTGCGTTTGAATCGTTATTAACAGGGAATGCACTGAGCGCAGATTGCGCCTTCTCCTGTGCCATGCGGATAACGTAGTCATTGGCTAGTTCACCGCTTCGCATCGATTCATCGATGTCCTGACTTCGAACGGTGAAACGAACACCAATCTGGCGGAGCAACTCCTGCCGTCTGGCAGACGCGGAGGCTAGTATGATCGATTCCATCCTAGGCCCGCCTAATGCACATCGAAGCTACGGCGAATTTGTCGGAGCAGCTGAAAAAGAGAGGGCCAGATTACCGCACTGGTTAGTGCCGCCATTAGGAACATGAGGTTAGAAGAGACACTCTGATCGGTCATGATTTGCAGCCAATTACATAGCATCAAATTGAGGCCCACCAAAACAAGCACAAGCCCGCTTTGCTGCACAGAAGAAAACATTCGCATACGTTGGTGCAGGCTAAGCGCGACATACGCGACAATCACGAGCGCCAGCGCATTCACCCCTAGCGTCGAGCCTTCGAGAACATCCAAAACCAGCCCCGCTGCGAAGGCGGAACCGATACCAAAGCGATAGGGCAAGGCCATAGTCCAATAGATCAGTACTATCGGCACCCATTCGGGACGATAATTCATCGCCCATTCGGGGAAGGGAACAATAGCTAGCAGGTAAGCTAAAAAGAAGCTTAGAAAAATTACCCAGATCGAGTGTGGC
>CALKDE010000115.1 GCA_938082955.1 uncultured Pseudomonadales bacterium | reverse complement strand
GCAGCGATTCAGAGCCTGCGACGTATTAGCATTGAATCACAAGCTTCCTCTTTGTACCTTAGCGAACCGATAGGCTGTGCCCCTGGCGCCGAGGATTTCATCAACGCCGCTATGGTTCTGCGTTTGGACTCCAAGGTCTCTGCTGGCAAGTTTTTGGCGGTTTTGCAGGGCATTGAAGCCGATTACGGTCGTCAGCGCAGCGCCGAACAGAATCAGGCTCGCACTCTGGATCTGGATATTATTTCTTATGGCAGTCAAGAGGTTGAAAGTCCCGACTTGATATTGCCGCATCCCCGAGCTACGCAGAGAAGGTTTGTATTAATGCCACTGGCGGAGATCCTTCCTGAAATGGTCCTTCCAGGGCAATCAGCGAGCATAGCCCAGCTTCTAGCAGCACTACCGTGCATCGAGAACGTGCAACTGCTGATGTAGTTAAATATAAACCACTGATATAAAAGTATAAATTTACATAAAACACCGCTTTAGTGCGCCAATCCCAGCCAGGGATGGGCTTTGATTTTGCACTACAAATTAATACTCATTGCTCCTTTATGGTGCTAATATTCGAAAGAAGTTTGGGCTCCCTACAAGTAAGGCTTTTTAAAAAAGATTGAGAGTAATGCAAATCAACCATCCACAGAATGCATCGGCGATGACTTCGCTGCTACTCGGACTAGCCTTCATGGGCTCTTCCGCTATGGCTCAGGATGGTTCTTCCTTTCTCGATGAGCCTGTAAATAACCCCTCGGGCAGCGCCATCTTCCGCATAGCGCCCAGCTCCATACTGAATGAGCAGGCGCCACTGTTGAGCATTGCTAGAAGTGTTGAGCAGAAAGACTTCCAAGGTGCTGTTGTAGACAATGCCTTAAATTTCAATCTGGGCATGCAAGTTGAGCCAATCGCGGGCCTGAGTGTCAGTGCAGATGCTTGGAGCATGCAGATAGATGAGGCGCCAGCATCCGGTACTAACAGTAATTGGCAGGGCGGGTTAGCGAAACTCTATATCGACGACTCGGCAATCACTGAGTTCAACATGGGTAATCCGCTTTTGGGTACCAATGTCGAATTGAACGGATTTGATTTAGGCGCGTCCTACATATGGGATACGAATCGCTTCGGTCAGTTTACTCTCAGTTCCACGACCACCTATGTTGATGAGTTTGAGAACAATGGAGCGCTCCTAGACTTAGCCGCTTCGGACATCGCCGAAATAGATCAGAGGCTGATTAGCCCAGAACTACAGAGTAGTTTGATGCTCTCTTGGCAATTCGGAAATCACACCGCCAGTGCTATTACTAATTACTTCGATTCATTCAAAGATATTAGTGAATTGAACATGGAAGAAATAAACGCGTTTGTTGATAACATCACAACCTTCGATCTTGAGTATGGTTACAGTGTAAATACTGGGTTGCATGACCGCGCAATAATTTCCTTTGGTATCCGCAATATCTTCGATGAGAAGACTGCGCAGATACTAAATTCTACTACGCGTATTCTGGATCAGAATGGTCGAGTGGCGTACGGGTCTATTAAGTACCAGTTCTAAGTGCCAGTTTTAAGTACAACCTTCCTCGCGCTTTTTTTGTCTTAATGTTGGGCTAGTTGTTTCGGTCAGGCGGCCTATCTGTCTGACTAGCCTGCTTTCTCTTTTGCTAAAACGCCTTAGCTAGGCACAATCTTGTCTAGAGAGTTCTCGCAAGACACCACACGTCAATCCGGCAATCTTGTTGCTCGCGCAGCATTCTCGAGATGGTCTGGGTTGTGGTCATGGTCGTCACCACGTCATCGATTAGTGCGATGTGCGTCACGCCTGTAAGGCCATCCAATTGTCTTACAGCAAATGCTTTCCTTAAATTTTTCTTTCGGGCAGTGGCCGAACTCATCGAAATCTGGGGCTGTGTATTTTGAATTTTAATTAGCGAAGAGTGGGAGGTTGCGACTGCGCAGTACTCAGAGAGGACATTGCAGATCTCACTCGCCTGATTAAATCCTCGTGATCCTAGCCGGTTTTTGTGCAGTGGAACGGGCAGAAGCAGTTCCGGCTTAGCCGTCCCAATGTAGTAAGCATTAAATCGGCACGCCAAGACTCTAGAGAGGGAATAGCCAATATCAAAACGAGCTGAAAATTTGAAATCGGCAACCAATTTATCGATAGGTGAAACATAGGGGAATGCGGCAGTGCAGGAATCGAAGGCCGGTGGAGAGAGTTGGCACCTAGTGCAGCAGGAACCCTTAACCAGTCTGCCGTTCAGTTCGATGCCGCAGCGTCGGCAGCAATCCTCTAGTTTTGGTAGCTCGCATCCACAGTCATTGCAGATGCTGTGTTCACCATCAGCAACTTGCCCGCAAACGATACAGGTGGATGGCAGGGCGCAGCGGATCGACTGTATTCGCTCATAAAACATTAAGCTAATCTCTCATTGATTCTGTGAGTTGTTAGTCAAAGTATAGATAACGCTGCGCAATTCCCTCAATTTGCGCCTAACTGGAGAGTACCTGTTAGGGCTAGCATCCCCTATAATCACTCCTTGATAGTAAATTCTGTTGGGGAAACAAACAAATGGCTACTTATAAAGCTCCGTTAAGAGATATCCGATTTCTCTTGAATAATGTCTTCGCTGCAGAGCAGTTATTTGCCAGCATGCCGGACACGGCAGAGGTAACAGATGACCTGATCGCTGCGATTGTCGAAGAGGCAGGAAAGATAGCCGAAGGGCTGCTCGCGCCCATTAATTCCAGTGGTGATGCCGAGGCCTGCCATTTTGAGAACGGGACAGTTACTACCCCAAAGGGTTTCAAGCAAGCGTATAAGGCATTTGCTGACGGAGGTTGGCCAAGCTTAACGGGCGATGTGAATTACGGTGGCCAAGGCATGCCTAAGATGCTCTCTGCTGTAATTGAAGAAATGCTATTTGCCGCCAATTCCTCTTTCGCGCTCTATACGATCCTCAATACGGGCGCGACGCTAACTCTGAGCCAGCATGGCAGCGACGAATTGAAGCTGCGTTATCTGCCGCAGATGTACTCCGGCAAGTACTCCGGCACGATGTGCCTAACCGAGCCTCATGCGGGAACCGATCTTGGGATGATTAAGACCAAGGCCGAGACGCAAGCCGATGGCAGCTATCTGCTCAGTGGCACCAAGATATTTATTACAGCCGGGGAGCATGACCTTACCGAGAACATCATTCACTTAGTGCTGGCAAAATTACCGGATGCGCCCCCAGGCCCAAGAGGCATCTCCCTGTTTTTGGTCCCCAAGTTTTTGGTTGATGAGTCGGGTAGGTTAACTGATGAGCGCAACACCGTAGCCTGCGGTTCAATAGAGCACAAGATGGGGATCAAGGCATCTGCAACCTGTGTAATGAATTTCGACTCGGCGGTGGGCTACTTAGTCGGTGAAGAAAACCAAGGCCTGTCTCATATGTTTACCATGATGAACTACGAGCGATTATCGATGGGGCTGCAGGGAAACGGCCTAGCCGATAGCTCCTACCAATTAGCCGCGGAGTACGCGAAGCAAAGAGTGCAGGGTAGAGCCGCCACTGGAGCGTTACAGCCGGGGTTGAATGCAGATCCAATCATCGTGCACCCTGATGTGCGTAGAATGCTGTTGACGATGCGGGCTAATATTTTGGCGGGGCGTGCTCTGTCTCTTTATGCGGCGAGTCAGTTGGATATATCGCGTTTCCACCCTATTGAGGCTGCTCGTAAGAAGGCTGAGCAGCTTGTAGCGCTACTCATTCCTGTCCAAAAAGCGTATTGCACAGACCGCGGTTTTGAAGCCTGTGTGCTGGGCCAGCAGGTGCTGGGCGGACATGGTTATGTGACAGAGTGGGGGCTTGAGCAGAATGTTCGCGACGCAAGAATCGCACAAATCTACGAGGGTGCGAATGGAGTTCAGGCGCTCGACCTCATGGGGCGTAAGACAGTACGCTGCAACGGTGAGCTGCTTGACATTTTATCTGGCGAAATGGATGAGTTCGTCGCTAGCCAGAAAGATGTCGAAGCGATGCACCCCTATCTAACGGCTTTCGAGAAATGCCGTGAGCGTTTAGCTCAGGCGACCTCGTCGGTATTGGCAAGCAGCGGCGATGATGCCAATGCGGTTGGAGCCGCCTCGTATAGTTATATGGAGTTAATGGGCTTGGTGCTCTATTGCTTCATGTGGCAGAGAATATTATCGGCAGCCTTAGCCGATCAACAATCAGGGTCAAATGATACGGATTACACGGATGCTCTAGTTAAAACGGGGGAGTTCTTTATGCAAAGATTGCTGCCTCGTACGGAATCATTGTTGGTTGAAATCACCAGTGGCGCTGAATCCCTAATGGCAATGAGGGCGGAACAGTTCTAAGCACCCAGTGACTTCACAGGACGCTTAGATTACCCACTCAACGCTCTGAATACGGATGCCTACTGATTCAGGTCTTCGTTTTTCTTGCCCTCCAGGACCCTATTGCCTTGCTCCTTGGGCACGACGATGTCAGTGAATCGGTTGTCACGAATACTGAATTCGACTCCCTCGGGGCTGTCTCGGGTTCTAGTTCATCTTTTTCAGGAGTAGATAGCAATTGCGCGACTAGGCCTTCAGG
>CALKDE010000114.1 GCA_938082955.1 uncultured Pseudomonadales bacterium | reverse complement strand
CGACATGGGGTCAATACTCCCTTTGCGGCCTCCTCCCAGATGATCGAAGTGTTGCTGATGGCGCAGGAAATTTCCGCACTTAGCGGTGGCGCCTTCGATGTTACTGTGGGTCCACTGGTAAATCTCTGGGGCTTCGGCCCTAATCTTGCCGTGTTCGAGACGGTCCCGACACAGTCGCAAATAGATGATGCAAGGTTACGGGTAGGTTTCGAGTTTCTGCGGATTAGCCCCGCGAATAAAGAGATTCGGAAGACGCGCGATATGTATGTCGACCTGAGCGCCATAGCGAAGGGCTATGCCGTGGATCAGCTAGCTGAATATCTAGACGAAATCGGCGTAGATAATTATTTTCTGGAAATAGGCGGTGAATTAAAGATTAAGGGGTCGAAGCCCGGAGGCGAAGGCTGGGTGCCAGCGATAGAAGCCCCTGTAGAGACAGTCTCTGAGGTCTATCAAATTTTTTATAGCCGTGGTGATAATATAGCCGTGGCGGGTTCGGGTGACTATAGAAATTATTTCGAGGAAGAAGGGCAGCGCTATTCTCATGAGATTGACCCGCGAAATGGCAGGCCTGTGACCCATAGCTTAGCGGCGGCGTATGTGATCGATGAGTCTACGGCGCGTGCAGATGCGTTGGCTACAACGTATATGATTTTGGGCCCCGACGCTGCTGAGGATCTCGCATCGAGACAAGGGCAGGCGGTCTATTTTATCTACAAGAGCGGCGGGGACGGATTCGAAGACTATGTTAGTGCTGAATTTAACCGTTACCTTGAAAGCGATTTACAATAGGAGGAGATTGAAATGACGGTTTTTCTAATTACATTTCTGCTTATGGCAGTGGTGATTGTGATCATGTCGGTTGGCGTGTTGTTCGGTCGGAAGCCTGTGCAGGGTTCCTGTGGTGGGATGAATAATGTTGTTGGGCTGAAAGAATGTGAGATATGTGGTGGTGAACCTAAAAAATGTGAGAGCAGCCTCTAATAGAGCTGCGAACCGATTGGAGAAACCCTCCAGACAGTCAGCAACTGGAAAGAAGCAATTCTAAACAGACACCGCAGTAGCGCAAAGGAGATGGCTCTTATCAGGCAGCACATTTAATCCCATAAGAAAAATTCGACCTAGCTCCCACAAATAACTGGAGAAACACTTCGAGATCCACGATGCAAAAAGAACACTTTGATATCATAGTTATAGGAAGTGGCCCTGCGGGTGAGGCTGCCGCCATGAATGCGAAAAAGAAAGGGCGTGCGGTTGCTGTCGTATGCGAACTTGAATCTGTTGGTGGCAGTTGCACACATTACGGGACTATACCCTCGAAAGCGCTCCGCCATTCAGTCAAAGAAGTCATGCAGTTTAATGCGAATCCCATGTTTAGAGATTTGGGTGACGCGAGGAAACTAAGTTTTCAGCAAGTATCGAAACATGCTGATCGCGTCGTCTATGAGCAAGTGCAAATGCGCACCGATTTCTATGACAGGAACCACATACCTATATACAAAGGGCGGGCAAGCTTTCTCGACAAAAATACAATCAAGCTTGTTGGTAAGCGCAAAAAATTGTCTGCTACGAGCTTTGTAATTGCGACAGGTTCTAGTCCTTATCATCCCCCGGGCGTCGATTTTTCACATGATCGTGTCTTCGATAGTGACACGATTCTAGATATGGATTACTCGCCGCGCAAGGTGACTGTGATAGGGGCAGGTGTCATTGGTTGTGAATACGCTTCTATCTTTGGTGGCCTGGGTTACAAGGTAGAGTTAATAAACCCTGCTTCTGGCCTACTAACTTTTCTCGATACTGAGATAGCCGATGCGCTGACTTACCACTTGCGTAACCTCGGGGTACGTAGTCGCCATAACGAAGAATTTGAGAAGATGGAGAGCAGCGACGATCACATCGTGACCTACCTTAAGTCGGGTAAGAAGATTCGCAGTGATATAGTGCTCTGGGCGAATGGCAGAAGCGGAAATACGAAGAATCTCGGCCTTAATGTGATTGGGCTGAATACAAACAGCAGGCAGCAGATATCGGTGAACGACAAGTATCAGACGTCCGTTAAGAATATCTATGCAGCCGGTGATGTGATTGGCTGGCCCTCGCTTGCAGGTGCAGCCTATGATCAGGGCAGGGCTGCGAGCAATGCCATTGTTGCGCCAGATGAGTGTTATCACGTTGAGCAGGTGGCAACGGGAATCTATACGATCCCGGAAATAAGCACGCTGGGCGCAACTGAGCAGGAGCTAACTGAGCAGAAAATACCTTACGAGGTGGGCAAGGCCTTCTTTAAAAATACTGCGCGGGCCCAGATTACAGGCGAGCAGGTGGGGATGCTGAAGTTGATCTTTCATTTCGAGACCTTGGAGCTGTTAGGCATTCATTGCTTCGGCGATCAGGCGTCGGAGATCGTGCATATCGGTCAGGCAATCATGCGCCAGAGCGCTCCGGCGAATTCAATGAAATACTTTCTCAACACAACATTCAACTACCCGACCATGGCGGAGGCCTATCGAACTGCCGCTCTTGATGGCTTAAACAGGATTTTTTAGAGGCGCCCTAAGTCTTGCTATGAACAGATAACAGCGTTAGTTTATTCTGCGCTGAATAATACAATGTGACGGGCTGAAGCTCGCAGCAGAAGGAGAGTGAATATGATAAGAACTGCCAGAGATATTCTTAAAGACAAAGGCGGTCACATGGTAACTACCAATTCCGACGCGACCATCTATCAGGCGCTAACAATCATGACCCAGAATAAGGTGGGTTCGACCGTTATCCTCGAAGAAGAAAAAATAATAGGTATCTGGACCGAAAGAGATTTGATGTTCCGTGTCATGGAAGAGGGATTCAATCCTAAGACCGCGCGTCTCAAGGACAATGTGAGCTTCAATATAGTATCAGCGAATATCGAAGAGCATGCCTACCAGCTGATGGATAAATTCCTTGGTCGTCGCGTTCGCCATCTACTGATAGAAGAGGACGGGGAATATATCGGTTTGCTTTCCGTGGGCGACGTGATGAAGGCCAACTTGCAGCAGAAGAATGAAGAGTTCGAAAAGCTGAACCAAATGGTTAGCTTGGAGTACTACGAGAACTGGAAAGAAATTCAGTCGCAGCGCTAATTAGGTTCACTAATTACGGGTATTTATAGTGAATCCTTGGTTTCTCGCAGGCCGCTTCCTGCCTGCGTCTAGAGAGACAAAGTGCTTGCTATCGCGAAGCTATCCGTGTAAATTTCCAAGCGATAATTAATGTCAGATCTGCCTGCAGTCATTTCACTATTTTTAGAAAAAGCAGAGTGCTATTAAGGTTTCAAATATTAACAATGCGAGCCCACAATCTCGGTCTGATTGCCATCACTTCGTTCTAGTTTCTTGGAACTCAGTCAGCTAACGGGCTCCCATCAAAGAGCGGTTGATCTCTATGGGTAGTGACATACAGTCCCCGGCAATTCCTGCCAAAGGTTATGATTCTTTTATGAATCATACTGCTGGGTTAACTCCTTTCGAAGTTCTATACCCCCACTCAAAATCTCTACTAAATTTAGAAGTACCCTCTTTGTTGCTTTCGGCTACGCGGACATGTTCGCTGGTGGATGCTCGGTGTGTTGAGGATCGAACGATAGGCGCAAAAGGGGCAGTTATTGCGTAGAAGGTATTAATGATTCAGCGGTCATTGAATAAGAGCCGGTAACGGAATTTGATTCGGTGTGAATCCGGAAGACCGATGGCCTAAAGCTTGTCGGTATGTTTGGAGTTAAGTGCTTGGGATTACCTAACGAAATGCTAGACGGTTTGAGACCGTTTCTTTTTTACTTCGCCTTGGTGTTGGCCGTCGTGGTTATTATGCTTGGGCTTTCCTATTTCCTTGGGCAGCGTATTACCGCCCACTCCAAAAACCTGCCCTTTGAGTCAGGCATCGTGTCCGTGGGCAGTGCCCAATTTCGAATCTCAGTGCATTTCTACTTGCCGGCTATACTGTTCATCATCTTTGATTTGGAAGTTGTCTTTCTCTTTGCCTGGGCTGTCGCCGTTAGAGAGGCAGGCTGGCTTGGTTTTATTGAAATTTCAGTATTTATCTTTATTTTAATCGCGGCCTTGTTCTATCTCTGGCGTATCGGCGCTCTGGATTGGCGCACGCTCACGCAGAAACGGGAATTGAAAACTCTTTCCGGGCCAGGTGGCGTGACCAATAAAAAGGAATTCAAACTATGAGTTGGGAGCTGCAAAAAGCAGAAGATGCCGCGTCACCACAGCCTGGTGGCAGTGCCATGGATGAATTTATTCGGCGCAATGTGGTTATGGCGAACCTAGAAGATATGGTGTCCTGGGGTCGAAAGAACTCCATTTGGCCCTTTAATTTTGGCCTCTCCTGCTGTTATGTAGAGATGGCTACTGCGTTTACAAGTCGTCATGACCTAGCTAGATTCGGCGCGGAGGTGATACGTGGAACGCCTAGGCAGGCTGACATGATCGTTATTGCCGGCACCGTGTTCCGTAAGATGGCGCCTGTGGTAAAGCTTTTATATGAGCAGTTGCTAGAGCCTAAATGGGTTATTTCCATGGGCTCCTGCGCAAATTCAGGTGGTATGTACGATATTTACTCAGTGGTACAAGGCGTGGATAAATTCCTCCCCGTGGATGTCTACGTTTCTGGTTGTCCGCCACGTCCCGAGGCCCTGTTGCAGGGATTGATATTGCTACAGGAATCAATCGGTAGGGAGCGGCGGCCACTGAGCTGGGTGGTCAATGATCAGGGGATTATTCAGAAGGAGGCCAACCCTGTACAGCGTATCGTGCGCGGGCCAGAACGAATCGCGGCAACTGAGCTTCGCTCACCAAATGACGTTTAATAAATGCCTACAAAACAACAAGTTAATACGGACAAGTAAAGTAAAATATCGTGACATCTAGCACAGAGACAAACAGTCAATCGCTTGACCAGGTAGCAGGAGCCTTAGTGCAACTGCGCCAAATGCATGGCGATCTCATTGTGGCCGAACAGGTGACCTGTGATGGGATGCCAACGGTGTGGATTGAGCGACAGAGCATCGACACAGTGCTTCGCGCGCTAAGAGATGAGACGACCCCGTGCTTCGAGATGCTGTTCGATCTTACCGCGATCGATGAGCGATTACGCAGCAACCGAGCTGGCCAACCGGATAGCGAGTTCACTGTCGTCTATCACCTTATGTCCTTTTCCGGCAATTGCGATTTTCGCATCAAGGTCGCCCTGCAGGACAGCGATCTGAATATTCCGAGTATCGTGCGGCTATGGCCCAATGCGAATTGGTACGAGCGTGAGGCCTGGGACATGTTTGGCATTCATTTCGATGGCCATCCGAACCTCTG
The DNA here is from genome assembly GCA_938082955.1 of uncultured Pseudomonadales bacterium. Taxonomy (GTDB): domain Bacteria; phylum Pseudomonadota; class Gammaproteobacteria; order Pseudomonadales; family Pseudohongiellaceae; genus UBA9145. The sequence continues at coordinate 5,206 of CALKDE010000114.1, read as the reverse complement.
TCGCATCGTGCTACCTCCAACTTGGGAGGGCCATGCCTTGCGTAAGGAGCATCCGGCCCGCGCCACTGAGATGGAACCGTTCACGCTTGATGATGAGCAATTGGACTACGAGCAAGAAGCGCTAAAATTTAAGCCTGAAGACTGGGGGATGAAAAGAGAGTCTGAGAATTCTGAATTCATGTTTCTCAATTTGGGCCCTAATCATCCAAGTGTACACGGGGCCTTTCGTATTGCTCTGCAATTGGACGGTGAGATTCTAGTGGATGCCGTGCCAGATATTGGCTACCACCATCGTGGTGCTGAGAAGATGGGCGAGCGGCAATCTTGGCATACCTATATTCCTTACACTGATCGCATCGACTACCTCGGTGGGGTCCTGAACAACCTGCCGTATGTTATGGCGGTGGAAAAGATGGCGGGCATCAAGGTGCCGGAGCGGGTGAAAGTTATCCGCGTCATGCTCTGCGAGATGTTTCGAATCTGTAGTCATCTTTTGTTCTATGGCACCTTTGCTCAAGACGTGGGGCAGCTTTCTCCGATCTTCTACATGTTTGTTGAGCGTGAACGTATTTTCAACATCATCGAATCTATCTGTGGTGCGCGCATGCATCCGGGTTGGTTTCGAATCGGTGGTGTGGCACAAGACTTGCCGAACGGCTGGGAGAAGCGAATTCAGGAACTGTTAGACTTCATGCCAGCTCGACTCGACGAGTACGACAGCATGGTGATGAACAATGGCATCTTGAAGAGACGAACTCAGGGTGTTGGTGTGTATGACACCAAAGAGGCGCTTAACTGGGGCGTGACCGGAGCAGGCTTAAGAGCCACGGGTCTAGAATGGGATTTCCGCAAACAGCGTCCTTATAGCGGGTATGAAAACTTCGACTTCGACGTGCCTATTGCTGAGAATGGCGATTCTTATGATCGCTGTGCAATCCGCGTTGAGGAAATGCGTCAGAGCCTGCGCATCATTAAGCAGTGCATGGACAATATGCCGTCGGGCCACTACAAGTCTGATCACCCGCTAACGACGCCTCCGCGTAAAGAAAACACCATGCAGGATATAGAGACGCTGATTAACCACTTTTTAAGTGTTAGTTGGGGGCCGGTTATTCCTCCGAACGAAGTGACAGTGGCGGTCGAGGCAACGAAGGGTATTAACAGTTACTACCTCGTGAGTGATGGCAGTACGACTTCTTACAGGACACGTATACGAACACCGTCGTTTGCTCATTTGCAGATGATTCCAGAGATTTCGCGGGGCTTTATGGTAGCGGACCTTATTGCCATCATTGCGAGTATCGATTTCGTTATGGCGGATGTGGACAGGTAGAAAAATAAATAGATAGATAGTCAGGTAGAAAACAGGTAGCGCCCCAGAGACAAAAAGAGAAGCATAGAGGCAAATGAGTCAGCAAGTAATAGCAAGCACAGCGAACAAAGCTCGTAATTTATCTTTGGAGGAGATTGCGGAGATCGAGCACGAGATGACTTTGTATCCTGACAAGAGGGCTGTTGGGCTGGAAGCGTTGAAAATTGTGCAGAAACACCAGGGCTGGGTTTCTGACGCGAGTCTTCTTGGTATTGCAAAGTACTTGGATATTCCCGCGGCGGACTTGGAAGGCGTGGCGACGTTCTTTAACCTAGTATATCGCCAGCAAGTGGGCAAAAACGTTATTTTATTCTGCGACAGCGTTAGCTGTTGGATCATGGGCTGCGAAGGTATTAAGGGTTACATTAAGGAGCAGCTTGCTATCGACTATGGGGAGACGACGAAGGACGGTGACTTTACGCTGATTCCAGTTCCCTGTTTAGGAGACTGCGACAGGGCGCCGGTAATGATGGTGGGCCCGGATTTGCATAGAAACCTAACGCCGGAAAAAATTGATTCAATTATTAAAGACTACAAGAACAAACAGGATTAAACGGATACTTACGTGGTAGCAAATCCATTAACAAAGAATATCGATATGTCTCGCCCACCGCTGGACATCACCGCCTATGAGGCGAACGATGGCTATCAGAGCGTGCATGCCATCGCAAAGGGGTTAAGCCCTGAAGATGTCCTTGAGCTGGTAAAAGGCTCTGGGCTAAAAGGCAGGGGCGGCGCAGGATTTCCAACTGGCTTGAAATGGAGCTTCGTGCCAAGAGGAGATAACTCCCCCAAGCAAAAATATTTAGTAGTCAATGCTGACGAGATGGAGCCGGGTACTTTCAAAGACAGATTGTTAATGGAGGGTGACCCGCACCTCATGCTTGAAGGCATGATCATCGCCGCTTACACGATTCAAGCGAGCAAAGCTTATATTTTTTTACGCGGTGAATACACTGTCTCCGAGCAAGCTCTGCGCAAGGCAATAAAAGAAGCGTATGAGAGAGGTTATCTCGGTAAGAACATTCTTGGTACGGGTTTTGATTTCGATATCATTATGCACACGAGTGCTGGGCGGTATATTTGCGGCGAAGAAACGGCGTTGTTGAATGCGCTGGAGGGTAAGCGAGCCAACCCACGTGCCAAGCCGCCATTTCCACAAGTGAGCGGGCTTTGGGGAAAGCCAACTATCGTCAATAACGTAGAAACATTGTGTAACCTGCCTGGAATTTTGACATATGGCGTCGACTGGTATCACGGATTGACAAAGGGCAACGATCACGGCACGAAGCTATTCGGTGTCAGTGGCAAGGTAAAGACACCAGGTTGTTGGGAATTGCCGCTTGGCTTGCCCATAAGAGAATTGTTAGAAGGCTATGCCGGCGGGATGCAGGATGGTCTAGAGCTTAAGGGCTTTCTACCAGGTGGCGGGTCAACCGACTTCATGCTGCCCGAGCACCTCGACATAGTCCTTGACTACGACGAGATTGCGAAAGTAGGTAGCAGACTAGCTACCGGCACAATGATTGTATTAGACGATAAGACTTGCCCGGTAGGGATGGTGGGAAATCTTATGAAGTTTTTCGCGCACGAGTCCTGCGGTTTCTGCACGCCGTGTCGCGATGGCTTGCCTTGGGTTGATCAGATATTCCGCGACTTTGAGAATGGTGAGGGCAGCGAAAAAGATTTACAGATCCTCCATGATCACGTCACTTATCTAGGGCCAGGTAGAACATTTTGTGCATTAGCGCCTGGCGCCACTGCTCCATTGGGTAGCGGACTAAAGTATTTTAAAGAAGATTTCGAAAAACATATTACACAGAAGCGCTGTAGCTATAAGCACTGATATTTTCAGTGTTACCTAGCTAAGCTTGGAGTAACTGATGGCGAAAATTGTTATTGATGGGGTGGAGCACGAGGTAAACCCCGATAACAATCTGTTGCAGGAGTGTTTGTCACTGGGTCTAGACTTGCCTTATTTTTGCTGGCATCCCAGCATGGGTTCTGTCGGTGCTTGTCGTCAATGTGCGGTTATGCAATATCGCGATGCAGATGACAAGGTAGGCACGTTAGTGATGGCGTGTATGACGCCCGCCACCGATGGAGCGATTATCTCTATCGAGGACGAAGGTGCTAAATCTTTTAGGTCCGATGTCATCGAAAGCTTGATGATCAGTCACCCACATGATTGCCCTGTCTGCGAAGAAGGGGGCGAGTGTCATCTGCAGGATATGACCTTGATGTCGGGTCACAACTACCGTCGCTACGACAAGAACAAGAGAACACATCGCAATCAATATTTAGGCCCGCTCATTAATCATGAGATGAATCGCTGCATCACCTGTTATCGCTGTGTTCGCTACTATGGCGACTACGCTGGCGGCACCGATCTATCGGCGCAGGCTTCTCACCATCATGTCTATTTCGGTAGGCACGAAGAGGGTGTTCTTGAGAGCGAATTTAGTGGCAACCTTGTTGAGGTTTGCCCCACGGGTGTCTTCACTGACAAAGCGTTTAGTGAGAATTACAGCCGCAAGTGGGATCTGCAGACCGCTCCCTCAGTTTGTATCGGTTGTTCTGTAGGTTGTAATACAACGCCAGGGGAGCGTTACGGGAGCTTGCGCAGAACCGTCAATCGCTACAATAGCGAAGTAAATGGCTATTTCCTTTGCGACAGAGGGCGCTTTGGTTTCGATTTTGTAAACAACAGGGATCGCTTGCTAGAACCGGTACAGCGGGTTGATAACACCGGCGAATTGTTGGCAGACGATCAGGTTAAGGCGCTCATTAAGGAGTTCACAACAGACGGGACCATAGGCATTGGTTCTCCGCGGGCTAGCAACGAATCAAATTTTGCACTACGGGCTATGGTAGGCGAAGAAAATTTCTATGCGGGTTATTCCGACGTTGAACATGAGTCGATGAAGGTGATACTGGATCTGGCCAGCGACACGGCATTTCATAGTCCTAGTGTGCGCGAGATTGAAACAGCCGACGCGGTGTTAATTCTCGGAGAAGACGTAACCAATGTGGCGCCGCGCATCGCATTAGCACTGCGTCAGTCGGTACGTAACAAGGCCAAGGATCTAGCAGACCAAAGCAGAATACCTCAGTGGCAGGATGCTGCAGTGCGCGAACTCGCGCAGCACGAGCGCAGCCCATTAAGTATTATTAGCCCGGCAGTAAGCAGGCTCGATGACGTAGCCAGCGATAGAGTTATCGAATCGCTGTCTATCGTGGCTGCGATTGGACATCAAATAGCGAACAAGATAGTAACATCCGCCCCTAACGCCTCTTCCTCAACAGAGCATGACGAGGTAATAGAGAAGATCGCAGAGCAGCTCAAGGCCGCGAAACGACCTCTGATCATCGCGGGTAATAGCAATGGCAGCGAGGTGATTAAGGCCGCCGCAAACATCGCTAGAGCTTTGCATGATGGTAGTGACAAATCAGTTATAGACCTTTGCCTATTAGTGCCTGAAGTAAATAGTATGGGCATGGGGTTGATGGTCGGCGCATCAAATCCACTCGGCGCTGGATTGGAAAAATTACAAAGTGGCGAGGCGAAGCGCGTCATCGTATTGGAGAATGACCTCTATCGGCGAGCCGCGAAGGCAACGGTAGATGCCGCGCTTACTGCAGCTGCAAAAGTATTGGTACTGGATCAATTGCCCACGGCAACAACAGCGAATGCCGATGTCATCCTGCCGGCTACCGCGTTCTCGGAACACGAGGCTACGTATATTAATTACGAGGGCAGAGCGCAGCTCAGTTTCCAAGTGCATCAGTGTCAGAACCAGGCACAACCCTCATGGCGCTGGCTATGTGATGCCG